>JAFTHG010000259.1 GCA_017457555.1 Kiritimatiellia bacterium
ACTGCCATATTGAAAGTTCGATGGTCACGCCGCAAGCCTGGGAGCGAATGGTGTTGCCACGGGGCATTACTGCGGCGGTTTGTGATCCGCATGAATTGGCCAATGTGGCCGGAACCGCCGCCATTGACACCTTTATTGCCGCCGCCCAAACGCTTCTGATGCACTTGCAAGTGCAAATTCCCTCCTGCGTTCCGGCGCTCCCCTCGGAGGACGCCGGGGCGGTCTTGGATGCACCAACGATTGCCCCCTATGCTGCCCATCACGCTTTGGCTGAGTTTATGAATGTCCCGGGCGTTCTTGCGGCCGACCCGGATGCGTTGGCTAAATTGGCCACCTTTGCCCAACGACCGATTGATGGGCACGCACCCCTCGTCAGCGGTGCAGCACTGAATGCCCTCTGCGCCGCCGGGATTACCAATGATCACGAGTGCAGTACGCCGGCAGAAGCCTTGCAAAAATTACGTTTGGGGATGACCATCTTCATCCGTGCGGGAAGTGTTGGGCGCAATCTGGATGCCTTGACGTCCCTCTTCACGCCGGAACTCTCCGGCAATATCTGCCTCTGCACGGATGATCGTGATCCACGGGACGTCCTGCAAGAGGGCCATCTGGATGCCGCCATTCGGCGCGCCATCCGTGCCGGATGTGACCCTTTAGCCGTTTACCGAGCGGCCTGTCTGACCCCGGCGCGGCACTTTGGATGGCGCGACCGAGGCCTCATTGCACCCGGCTACAGTGCCGATATCGTCCTGATGCCCGATTTGGCCGACTGCCGTGCTCAATGTGTGGTGGTGCGCGGTGTGGAGGTCACCGAAGCCTCTTTTGCCCAACGACCAGCCGAACCCGACACCACGCCCTTCCGACAGAGCGTCCGTTTCAATCCCCTGACAGCCGCAGCTTTTGCGCCGCTTGATGACAAGCGCACCATCCGTATTCAGGATGGCACCCTGCTCACACAAGCCGTCAACCGTGAGGACTGTGCGACACCACCGGCACTGCTGGCCCTGGTTGCACGCCATGGCAAATCCAACCGGATTGGCAAAGCCCTCGTGGACGGTTTTGGTTTGACCGAAGGTGCACTGGCCTCCACCGTGGGACACGACTCCCACAACCTCTGTGTGGTCGGCACCTCGCCGGAGGCAATGGCGCTTGCCGCCAATGCATTGCGGGAATGTGGCGGCGGTTTTGCCGTGGTTCACAAGGGCGTTGTGACGGGGTTGCTGCCGCTTCCCATCGGCGGACTCCTCAGCGACCAACCTTGGGAAACCGTAGCGGCCGCACTGGAGCAGCTCCATGAGGCGGTACACGCCACCGGATGCACCCTGACCAATCCCTTTTTGTCCTTAGCCTTTCTCCCACTCCCGGTGATTCCAGCCGCCCGTATCACGCTGGATGGCTTTGTAACCTGCTGATTGACACCCCTATTGAAAGTGTAACCCATGGCACAACTCATTGCGTCTGATATTCAAAGTGCTCTTGAAAACGCCTCATGGATTCGCCGAATGTTTGAGGCCGGAGCCGAACTCAAACGCCAACGCGGCGCCGAAAATGTCTTTGACTTCTCGCTGGGCAATCCCGATGTCCCGCCACCGCAGAAGACACGCGACGTGTTGCACGCATTAGCCGACGACGCTGTACGCCCCTGTGGTCTGGGCTATATGCCCAATGCCGGATTGTCCGACTTCCGAGCCGCCCTTGCGCAGAAGCTCACACAAGAGCAAGCCCTTCCGATTGAGGGAAAACACGTCATCGTAACCGTTGGTGCGGCAGGAGCCTTGGTTGCCTTCTTCCGTGCGATTTTGGAATGGGGTGACGAAGTGTTGGTGCCGGCCCCCTACTTTGTTGAATATGGTTTCTACTGCGGTCACTTCGGCGGCATCTTGAAACCTGTGCCCATGCAAGGACCTGACTTTGCACTGGATCCAGAAGCTTTGCTCGCCGCCGTAACTGAACGTACACGCGTCATTCTCCTGAACTCGCCCAATAATCCCACGGGGGCAATCTACTCCCCTGAGGCGTTGCAACGTCTGGCACAAGCAGTTACGGCTCTCAATGCCACCCGTGAACGCCCGATTTACCTCCTCTCTGACGAACCCTACCGTCTCTTTGCCTTTGATGGTGCACAGGTCCCCCCGATGTTGCCCCTCTCGCCCTATGCCGTTGTGCTCGGCTCCTTCTCCAAGAGTCTTTCGCTCGCCGGCGAACGCATCGGTTATATCGCCTTCAATCCTGCATTGGAAGGCATTGATACGCTTCTGGCAGCCGTCACGATGACCAACCGAACACTGGGTTATGTCAATGCGCCGATTCTCGGTCAACGGTTGGCCATGGCTCTGCTGGATGAGCAAGTAGACTTGACCATCTATGACGAACGGCGTCAAGCGATGGCGCGTGTCCTGACCGAGGCAGGACTCACCTTTACGTTGCCGAAAGGCGCCTTCTACTTCTTCCCGAAAGTACCTGACGGCGATGACGTGGCTTTCTGTGCCACCTTGATGGAACACGGTATTATTGCCGTGCCCGGTCGAGGTTTTGGGATGCCCGGTTATATCCGCCTCTGCTGTGCCGTTGAGCGCGACATTATTGAACGCTCCGCCGCAGCTTTCAAGGAAGCGTGCCGATGAGTGCCCGCAGAGATGCTATTTTTGCCCTTGCCCTCTGGCGGATTCAAGGCGTCTTTCCGGCACAAACGCTGGCCACCGCAACCGCACATGCCGACGCGCTGGAATTGACAGGTGCCGTACTGCGCCATAAGAGTTCGCTTGAATGGTTGCTTAAACAATGTGTCACACGGATGCCAACCGGCGAATTGTGGGCCGCATTAATGGTGGGAGCGGCGCAACTACTCGTGATGCCCAACATGGCTGAACACGCCGCCATCGCCGAAACGGTTGAAGCCGCCAAGCCCATCGGACGCGATGCCGCCAAGTTTGTCAATGCCGTTCTGCGACGGATTCAACGCGAAAAGGCGACACTTCTGGTCGCACTGGCACAACAACCCGACCACTTGCAGTGGGACATCCCACGGCAATTATGGCAGCGCTGGGTCGCCGCCTATGGCGAATCGGAAACGCTTCGGATGGCAGAAGCATTGC
>JAFTHG010000260.1 GCA_017457555.1 Kiritimatiellia bacterium
ATTGCGACTTTAAGTTTTTTCTGTTGCTTTGCCATATTCAGCACCCTTTAGAATACAATGTCATCGCACACTATGCACAACATTAAATCCTATTTAGATGTTACCAGTTTTCACATTCAAACGCAAGCCTTTTCACACAAAACCATCCAAAACGGAACAATTACGCCCCAAAACACCCGCTCTTTCAATAAATCAACCTCCTTTTCGCCCTCTGAAAGCACGCCACTGCCACCTCCTGCGTACCCGAAAACCGCACGCTGCGCCCTATCCATTCAGAACGCCTCCCACCACCACAATGTTACACCCCTTTACTCACCTCCGACCACATCTGCTCTCCATCCGCGAAAGAGAAACCCACAAAAAGAGAAACATCCGACCGCCGCCGGATGTTTCTCCAATAAACTACAAGTAAACGCCCTTACTGCTCTGTCGGTACGACAAACTTATAGAAAGCGGCACTCTTGTTGCCCTTTGGCACCTTGACACGCACCTGCCCCTTCGTTGCGTCAATCTCCAAGGTTGCCCCCTGCAACGCCAGCGCCTCCCAAGCATTCAGTGTTTCTGCAGTCTGAAGCGAAATGGCGATTTCAATGACATCGTCCTTCACCTCCATTACTGGAGCACCAAAGGCCATCTCCTTCATTTCATCCGCCGTAAAGACTTCATCCGCCGCCAAGAGCGCTTGCTTTGCAGCATCCTTTGACATCAACTGATTGACGACAATGTAGTCTTGAATCTTAGCATCGACCTCATCCGCCGTCACCAATTCCTTACCGCTGACATAAGCCTCCACTGCGTCTGCAGGAGCAAAGTAAGCCGTGAGCGTCACAGCCTCCTCCGGCATCGTGAAAGTATACGCCGCCGTCATTGTCACAGGCGTGGTACTCCAGCCGCAGAAGAGATTGCCCTCATCCGCGGTCGCGGTCAGAACGACCTCCTCGCCTGCCGCATACGAAGCCTCACCGGCAACAGAGCCCTCACCAATCACCTTGACGACCACCGGATACTTCACTTCCGTCTCAACCACGGTGTAAACCTGCGGATTGATGATAGAGCCAATCGTACTATCCGATGCAAAGGTAACCGTCTGCTCAATATCATAGATTTGTCCAGTTGCGGCATCCCATAACTTAAGCGTAAACGTTTCACCCGAAGCCGAATCAGACCCAGGCGCTAACTGATACAATTTACCCCGCGGAGCATCACCAATCGTTACGACATTCTGACAAACACCATTTGCGTCAAAAGCCGCAAGCAAACTGCCCTCTGCCTCAAACGCATTTCCTGCGCTATCCTTTACCGAAGCATAGACCACCATGTTGTACTGGCACTCTCTGCACGCCCAATCTGGAGCTCCATTCACCGACAATACGGCCGCAGAAGCTGTTACAGGTGTTGCGTCTGCATACTTCACGGTTGTGGCATTCGCAATCTGAAGCTTATAGCCCTTGCCGGGCTCCAACGTCAAGTCGCCCCACCACTGACCACCATAATCGGTCGCCGAAGC
>JAFTHG010000030.1 GCA_017457555.1 Kiritimatiellia bacterium
GTTAGCTGATGACAGAAGGTCGCTACGACTGAGTTGTAGTAAGGCTTGCCATACGGCCCAAAGACATTGGGGATGATGCACCCCGTGAAACGGGCATTGTTCCGTTTGGCCCAAGCAGCCAAATGGTTGCGTCCCTCGCGCTTTGAATCGCCATAACGATTGTCCCGGGCTTCTTGTGTGGAGCTTGAAAAGAGAATGTGGGGCGCAACATTTTCAGCTTCCATCGCCGCAATGAGTTTATCTACGAGTGCCACATTGGTGGCATAAATCACCTCCGGATCGGGGTGACGATTCATTGCTGCCAAGTGGACGATTGCATCACATTGACGAACAAAGGCACGCAACGTTTCTTCATCTTCAAAGTAGGCGTCTTCGAAAGGAACGCACTCAAAGGTGTCGGGGCGCGTTTTTGCTAAATGAAACAGATACGTGCCCACAAATCCGGCTTGGCCGGTAATACCCAGACGAATCATTGCTTACTCCGTAGTCGTCCACAGTTTCGCATCAAAACGATAACTGTCTGCTATAGATTCTTCCAGTGTTTTATCTGAAAGAACCATTAAAATGGAATCCGGTTCACGCGCTTGAATCCGATTGGCATAACCTCCCGGAACGCACAAAAGCCGGCTCTCTTCGGCGCAGAGTGGATATGCTTCGGCTGTCAAATGGGGTGACGGATTAACCCAATGGTCAATGGCAACCAGTCGGATATCAAATGCCCCCTTCACGCAATAGAACCACTTCCGTTCGTATTGGTGTCCATTCCATCCGCGAATGACCGCAGTATCCGGATGATGCAGGAGATACATCCGCTTTACGCCGTCAAAATGGAAGTTGTTCAGGCTGGAGATTTGCCCGCGGGCATCCTTGAAGACTTCCCCATGGAGGATTTCAATGGTCGCCATTGAGTATCTCAATATCGTTACGGATGAACTCTAACTTCAACAAGAGTTGCTTCATTCCCTCAACATCCAAGCGATCGGTGTTATGGGAATGGTAATCCTCTGCAGCGTTGATTTTGGAGGAGCCTGTTGTGAAGTACTTGTCGTAATTCAGATCACGCGTATCGCAAGGAATCCGATAATAGTCGCCCATATCTTCTGCACGTGCCATTTCTTCACGGGTGACGAGTGTTTCGTACAGCTTTTCTCCGTGGCGAGTGCCGATACATTTGACCTCGGTATCGGTTTGATAGATGGCTTTGAGGGCGTCGGCAAGCGTTACCAACGTGGCGGCTGGGGCCTTCTGGACGAAGAGATCGCCATTTCGGCCGTGTTCCCATGCGTAGATCACCAGATCAACAGCGTCGTCCAATGTCATCATAAAGCGTGTCATTTCCGGATCCGTGATCGTGATCGGTGCACCGGATTTGATCTGCTCTACCCACAATGGAATCACCGAACCGCGCGATGCCATGACGTTTCCATACCGTGTGCAACAGATGATGGTTTTGGCATCATCGCCCAGACTGCGACCGCGCGCGATGGCGACTTTTTCCATCATTGCTTTGGAAATGCCCATTGCATTGATGGGATAGGCGGCTTTATCTGTGGAGAGCACCACAACGCGTTTGACTCCATGCGCAATTGCCGACTCAATGACATTATTGGTCCCAAGCACATTGGTCTGAACCGCCTGCAAAGGGAAGAATTCGCAACTGGGCACTTGTTTGAGTGCTGCTGCCGAAAAGACGTAATCAACGCCTTCCATGGCATTATCAACACTTTGCCGATCGCGGATGTCACCAATGTAATATTTGATTTTGGGACATTGCAGGGCATGACGCATATCATCCTGTTTCTTTTCATCGCGTGAGAAGATACGGATTTCTTTTACGTTGGAGTTCAGAAAGCGTTTGAGTACGGCATTTCCAAAACTTCCGGTTCCTCCGGTAATCAGCAGTGTCTTGCCATCAAAGATATCGGTGTTCATAGCCTTTACGGTGTCGGATGGGGTCAAAGAAAGATTGTTTATAAAAAATACTGCACCTTTACAATATAGTATAGCGCAAAACGGGGACGTATGGGGCGACTTGGATACTTTATTGTAAAAAAGAGATTGTTACAGATCCGTAGCCGCCGGTTTTTCCTTGCGGATGCGGTAGTACTTCTCCATGCCATAGGGGAAGTTGTGCGGTAAGTAGTTGATAATGCGTTGATTGACTAACGTAAAGTCAAGTGCATAGTGGAGTAAGACCCACGGACAGTCTTCCAGTGCCATCGTCTGTACAGCTTGCCAACACGCCTTGATTTCGTCGGGATTCTGTGACGAAACGGCAATATCATAGAGGCGGTCAAGTTCGGGATTGACATAGTTGGAGCGGTTCGGTCCCGGGCTTTGGTTGCGCGACAGGAAGAGCTGCATAAAGGTTTCAATGTCCGGATAATCGCCCACCCATCCCATCAGGAAGAGTTGCGCTTGCCGTAGGCGAACCTTCTCAAGCATTGCCTGCCAGGTGTTGACGGAGATTTCCAGTTTGACACCGATGCTGCTGAGGAAGGAGGCGACCAATTCCATTGATTCTGTCGTGTCTTGCGTGGCATTACCAACCTCAACAGTCAGGCGTAGCGGTTTTCCGGTTTTGGGGTCAATGCCTCCCGGATAGCCCGCTTCTGTCATTAACTGGCGCGCTTTCTCCAGATTGAATGCGTAGGGGAATGGTGTCTGCAAGGCATGGTCCAGATGGGGCGGTGCTACGGTGTTGAGGGCGCGTACGCGGCCACGATAATAGGTTTCCCACCGTGCGGTATCAAAGGCCGCGTTCAGGGCCTGGCGCAACGGTTTATTGTTCCCCAATACGGGATCATCCATATTGATGCCGAGGTAATACAATTTGAGTGTGGGCGAGGTGAAGAGGCGAATACCACGTTCGGCTAATTCCGGAGATAATCCCATCTTTGGGTCAATCGCAATATCCATATTGTTGCGGTCAATCTGTTCCAGAAAGTCCAGCTGCCCTGTGAGCAACATCAACCACTGGGTTGATGCATCTTTTACAATCAGATAGCGGATGCAGTCAAAGGGTTGCTCGTCACCATTCGGATCAAGCGTCTGCCAACCAAACCATTCCGGATTTCGGTCAAAAATCATCTCATAACCACGCCACCACGACCGTAGCGTGTAAGCTCCGGCTCCCACGGGGTGTTCGGCTAAACCTTGTTGCCCATAGTATTCAACGGCTTCTTTTGGCACGGGCGCCATATAGCACATTGTCAGGAAGTAGAGGAATTGATTGCTGGGGCGCTCCAGCTCCACCCGAAGCGTCACATCATCCAATGCCTGCACGCCTTCAACAACACGATCATAGTCTGTGGGGGTGTCTGCCGAAGAGGCTTCTGCGAAGGCAGTCATCCCTTTAATTCCACCAATTAACCACTCTCCGGAACCGCCCACCTTACTGTCGGCCAACCGCTTCCACCCATAGACGAAGTCGTGTGCGGTGACTTGCCGGCGCTTTCCACCGAAACAAGGATCATCGGCATAATAGGCCTCACGCAGTTTGAAGATATAGGTCTTGCCATCGGCTTCGGGTTGGGGCACTGTGAGCGCTGCTCCGGGGACCAGACGGTAGGGGCGTGCCGTGTAGTCGTATTCCAGCAGGGGTTGAAAAATCAGCGACATAGCACTGTTGACACTGGTGTCCGAACCGTGAGCGGGGTCTAATGTATTGAGCGAGGTTGCGCGCGGCGGAAGGTCGCGCCTTCATCTGGTGCTGTGGCTGCAAGGAGTGAGCGGCATATCACAAGGCACATAAGTGCCATGAACATACGGCAA
>JAFTHG010000261.1 GCA_017457555.1 Kiritimatiellia bacterium
ATCCCTGAAATCCCTATCATCCCTAAAATCCCTACCACCCCGCGGAAAAGCAGAGGCTCCACCCCTGAAAGAGCAGCAGGGATAGATCTGAGCAAGTCCACTTTTCTGGCGTCTTTTAAAGGTTTTGAGGGGGCTTTTGGGCTTTCTATCCTATCGCAGTTCATGCTGAAACCTCGTGGCGAGCGGCTCGCAGATATTTTGATGTGTGCCGTATCGTGGGTTGATGGGTGGTGAATCTTCCTTTTTCCCGTATGAAAATGGCGTCTATTTCGGGAAAATGCAGATTGAATCGGCGCAAGGCCTCTTTTTATGGTATGGTAATGTCCGTTTTGAAAGAGGAGTGTCCTCTTTGGGAACACCGCAAATCGCCGTCTTGCCTGCCGTAGATGCCCCGTTTGCCAAAACAAAATGTACTGACGGCACGCATATAGATTAGGATTATATCCCGATGGATATCTATGTTGGCAATCTTGCCTACTCCACCACGGACGACTCCCTGCGCGCAGCTTTTGCTGCCTATGGCGAAGTGACGTCTGCACGCGTGGTCACCGACCGTATTTCCCACCGCTCCAAGGGTTTTGGTTTTGTTGAAATGCCCAATGAGGCAGAAGCCAATGCCGCAGTGGCCGCACTGAATGGCGCAGAATTGGATGGTCGTGAAATCCGTGCAAATGAATCCCAACCCAAACCGCCGCGTCGTGAAGGCGACTTCGGGGGCCGTGGCCGTTTCGGGGGTGGCCGTCCGCCTCGCCGTGAAGGTGGCTTCGGGGGTGGTCGCGGTGGCTTCCGTCGTGAGGGCGGTTATGGTGACCGTGAAGGTGGCCGTCATTTTGGCGATCGTGAAGGGGGTCGTGGTTTTGGTGACCGTGAGGGTGGTCGCGGTGGCTTCCGTCGTGAGGGCGGTTATGGCAGCCGTGGCGGTTATGGTCGCGGTCCACGTCGCAGCACCTCGTACCAACCCCAACCGCGTGAATCGCAGTGGTAAGTTCATTGATTCACCCGTAAGAGAACGCCTGCCCGTCAATCACGGCAGGCGTTTTTCATTGCTTCACCCCCTCTTTTGAAAGCGTACAACCACGCAAAAAGCGACTTTTGCGAAAAAAGGCTTGCATTTCCAAAATGAGTTGTGCTATTATTTCGCTTCAACAGATGAGGAAAGCAGATGGATTCCTCAGTAATAGTTTTGTCAGAGTAACGCAAGGATATTGACAATGCATAACATCAAGAGTGCCGCTAAGCGTGTAAAGACCGCAGCCAAGGCTAACCTGCGCAACCGTTCGATCAAGAGCGAATTGCTGACTTTCCGCCGCAAGGTTGAAGAAGCTATCGTTGCCGGTGACAAGGCCGCCGCAACCGCTGCTGTTTCTGTTTACGCTTCCAAGCTGGATAAGGCTGCCAAGCGTGGCGTCATTAAGAGCAACACTGCCGACCGTAAGAAATCTCGCTCTGCGGCAGCACTTGCTAAACTCGCCTAATTGGGCGTTTACAATTGCATTTGAAGCGTGCGGGAATCTCCGTGCGCTTCAGTGTTTTTAACCACAGCTCTCGCCTCTTCCACCGCCTCAGGCACGCCAAACAACATCATCTTCCACACGTTAGACTGCCCACTTCACATATAGCGCAGGAAAGAATTCACCCGGGGATACTTCATTTCGGATAACCAGACTTGAGATTCTGCGTGTGATGGATAGGGTGAACAGTTGTATCATTTGATATTATTTGGCTTTACTCTTCCGGATTACAGGTAGGATAGCCGCAAATGCGACCCACGATTTATCAATACCCGGCCGCCCTCGCTTTATCCTTTGGGCCCATCTTTCTCATTCTTTACTTCATCTTTAGGCGTAAGTAGTCGTACGTCTAATAATCGCAAGGTAAACATCCCATTTTCCAATTGCCTTGAGCGTAACAGATGCGTCCCGCATTCCTGTGGCTGATCAAAGACAGCGTTACAAAAAAAAAGAAGG
>JAFTHG010000262.1 GCA_017457555.1 Kiritimatiellia bacterium
CATTCAAATGACACATAGGAGCAATAGTGTGACATAACTGGATTTTTCTTCGGTGCACATTACTATGACACATCACGAACTCCACCCTCAATCACCCTTGTGATTTGCCAGAACCACCCACCTGTGTTATCATCTCCATAGCGGAGCGGTGGAAACTGTACTGGGGCACTTCCCCTGTCATATTTTGTTGGTATTTGTTTTCGGTCAGACCGTGCGAAGACTCAGTAGAGAAGAATTTGACAAGGGAAACGCCTTTTCATGCTTTACAATCGCATGAGGTAAAAATGAGACGGTTACCTTTACTCTGTTGTTTTGTGTTAGGGATAACGAGATCTCTTGTTACGGAAACAAAACCATCAATGACATTAAATGGAGGTATTCAGTGTCAAATGGGAAAACGCCGAGTCACAAAGGTCACAGTTTAAGTTCAATTTCAGAAGAGGCAACAGGTGCAATTACCATTCCGGCCTCGTTAAGCGGTTATCCTGTGGCCGAGATTGGGGATGGTGTGTAAGAGAGACCACTTCGGGCTAGTCCCAATTAGGAGTAGTGTTGGGGTTGTCTTGCGTAAAAATTGTAAATATTTGCCCTTCTTGATTGGTAAAGACAAATCGATCTTGGGGGAGTCCTAGTACAAAATTTTCATCAGGAAACATTACAGAGAAGCGTCCAGGAATTAGACGTGTCCAACCTTTTGGCGAAGATTTTTTCTCGTATGATAAGAAGTATTCGTTAAGGATTTTTATTTGGTTTGGGGTGGGGATAATATCCCCTTTACTAATGACAACCTGCGGACATCTTTGGTTGACGTAAAAGGTAGAATCGGAAAGGGAGCAGGCATCATTAAAAAACTTTTCAGAGTTTAGATAGAGTGAACTATAAAGCCAAGGTGTAAAAATGGCGGGTGGTACATCTTTTTTGTATTCTAATCGCCACAAAGATCGATGCCAGCGATTGTAAACTCCTCGTAAAACGGTATAGTCGTGAAGTCCTGTACAAAGAGATTGACGATAGGTTATACCTTGTGAATTGTTTGCATAGGTAGAGAGCATTTGATAGTTAATAGTTCCTGCATAGATTTGTAGAAAGACTCCAACAGAAAACCAGCTTAAGACTGAAATAATAAATGTTGTCTGAAGTCGTTTTGAAAAAGAGAGGACATGTCCCTCGCGAAGTAAAAGAATAACTCCTGCGAGCAGGATCGGTATGGAGAGGCGGACAACGCCATTGGTAGATGTTAAGATAAAAGAGGCGTAAGAGAACAGAAAGAATAAAATCCATTCAATATTTCTAATGAAAAAATTGAGTAATTCTTTTCGATTTTTCCAAAGGATTATGAAGAGGATTAAGAAGAGGACTGTGGGCCAGAGTAACATTAGAAATCCAAGTTGAGCTTTAATGATCTTTAGGATAAGAGCATTTAAAGGCAGTGACACAGAGGAATTAACTCTGGATAAGGATGCTGGACCACAACAAAGGAAATATGCACCGATAGCGATTGTTAACCATGTAAAAAGATGTCTGTACGAGATTATAACTTTTTTTCTTTGAATTGTTTTTATTAGAGCTGTAGCCGCAAGTGTTGCTAGTAAAGGAATGACAAAGACTTCTTGAGACCAACCATATAAAAAACCAAGCGGAATTAGCCACCAACAAGGAGTGGCTTTCCATGCGAGAATCATTGCAACAGTAGCACATGCGGTCCAAAGGTAATTAATCGCAAATGCTGCATTGAGACAACTTTCACCGTACCATAAAAATAGCCAGACAATAGTGGTACACCCAAGAAGATTGTTCCAATTATTTATTTTGATGTTGGCGGCTTTAAAGATTAACCAAGTGAGTAAAAACCATGCACATGTGTTAAGGAAATCAAAGAGGTGATACAGTTTAAAGCCTGAAAAGATTGCGACAATTCCATGGACGAGTATTCGCCCATTGCCTCCAGGCTTAGTGTAGTCACGAAGTTGTTGCGAAATAATGTCTTGAAGAGAAGATATGCGCTCTACGGAACCATGCATCGCTGTAGATTGTCCTTGAAAGGCATAACTAAGTTCATCATGTGCGGGGATAGCGTAGAAGTTAAACAGGAAAATACCGATGAATAGGAATAGAAGACCGAAGAATGAAAGCGATGAAGCGCAACGAGTACTGATTTCCATTAGTTCTCCTCCTTGATAAGATACATTGGGCGATGTTTGGTTTCAATATAGGTCTTGGCGAGGTAGTTGCCTAAGATGCCAGTAACAAAGAGTTGGAGGCCGCCTAAGAATGTAATGAAACAGACGAGTGAAGCCCATCCTCCGACGGGGTCATCAAATAGTAATGCGCGGATAAAGACAAAGACTAACGTTAGTAATGAGCCGATACAACAAAGAATTCCCAAAATGGATGCCATCTGTAATGGGGCGGTTGAGAATGCCATAATACCTTCTAAACTATACTTGAACAGTTTAAAAAAAGACCATTTGGTGGAGCCTGCTATGCGTTCAATGTTTTCAAATTCAATCCATTTAGTGTTGAAGCCGACCCATTGATAGATACCTTTAGTAAAACGGTTGACTTCTGGCATAGAGAGAATTGCATCGCGAACCTGCTTGGTCATCATTCGATAATCACGTGCGCCATCAACAAGTGCAATGTCTGAGAAGTGGTGCATTAGCCAATAGAATCGACGCGCGAACCAAGAACGAATGGGTGGCTCGCCGACACGAGTGGAACGTCTGGTGGCGACACTGTCATATCCTTCGTTAAGAATTGCATTGATCATTTCGGGCAAAAGGGAGGGCGGATCTTGAAGGTCTACGTCAAGCGTAGTAATGAGTGTTCCAGAGGCCTTTTGAAGCCCAGCTAAAAGCGCAGCTTCTTTCCCAAAATTACGAGAGAAGGA
>JAFTHG010000263.1 GCA_017457555.1 Kiritimatiellia bacterium
GAGATTGGGGTTCTCTCCTATCACACTTTTGGAGGAGTTTAGAGGGATAAAAATGCTGTTAATTTCTCTTATTACATTTTATGGCGTTTGATACAGGCGCTTATTGACTACTCTCAAATGCTGTCAATTTTCTTTATTATACTTGAGGGTGTTTATAGTGGCATTCTTTGAACTGTCTGTTGTGAGTAGAGTTGTTTCCGATTTTACGCAGCTTCAGCCATAGCATAGAATTCAGGAAAAGGTCTTAGAGTTAATGAGATGGAATAATCGCTGCTTTATTGGAGGATTAAAATGATGACTTTTGATTTCACTCTTGTAAATATTGTTAGGATAAAGCGAATGCTCTCTCCTCGCACCAACTATGAACAACGGCTCTATTCTCAATGGATGGTTGGGATAAAGCGAATGCTCTTTCCTCGCACCAACCCTTAATAGCCGCGATGTGGTCACACCTTTGCTCTTTCAATATGGGTTACATTTAGGGATGAATGATAATGCGATGGATGTAAGAGCCTTCCCTTTTTCAGATCTCTGCTATTCACTCAATGCCTGCTGATTGTGCTGTAAGCGTGTGCCCGATAGGCAAATGTCATCGGGATGATGGCGTCTTTTTGAAGGGCTTTCATTCAGCAACCACGGATGATTCATATCCATTTTGTGGCATATCTGTTTCGAATCGAAATGACCTGTATCAAACCCAAAAGATCTAAAGGTTTTAGAGGGTTTAGACTACGCTGACAACGATTTTCAATTTCGCTGAAATTGCCACCTGTCTTTCACTGAAATTGAAGTGCAATTTCGCTGAAACTGCACCCTGTCTTTCGCTGAAATTGAGGACAGGTTCCAATACAGGTTCTCTTGCATGATTTTTTGACAGTTACACCGTTTTCCACGCTGGAAGATTGTAATGCGATGCGATTACCTTTTTTACTCGCCTATTGATCGGCCTCTTTTCATCTGACATGAAAAGAGGCTTCCGTGAAATAGGCGAGTAATGAAGACCTGAATCACGCCCATTGATTCCAATCTTCTTTTGAAAATGTGAGCCACTTCATTTAATTGATGTGCGGTATTTTTTAAGAAGCTTCATGATAGATTGGATATTTTTCTTTTGTGAAATGGCATCATCTGTCTGTTATTTTTGATGGCGATCGTTTTGACTTCTCCTCTTGCCGGATGAACATTCCGTTAGTGTGCGGTAAATGACGCTTGTATTGAAGATAGATGGACTTTCTTAAAACACCCGCTTATCTGATTCTTTTCACGGATATGAGTGTGTGCTGGTCACCTCGTTTTCTTCCATTCTTCGTAAACAGGATTGATCTTTTGTCACTAAAAGAAACCATATTCCTTGAATCACGGTTGTTAATAGATAGACGTGCTGCCCATGGACATTCTTTGTTTTATGAGAAAATTAAAATGTCATTCCCTTTTTCAGGGATGAAATTCATCTGAATTTTCCAAAACACTCAATTTCAATTGAATGCGCTTCAAAATGACTGTCACTTAAAATTGCGAAGTGTTTCACAGAATTTGAAAAACATAAATTATACGACATTGTTAAAGTTGAAAAGCGTTCTCCAAACAGAGGTTGTGAGAGGGGAGGTTGGATGTCTGCTTTTTGGGTTTGCTTTTGTGTGTTTTCTCCCGTGGCAGTTGTGAGAGGTAAAGGTTACGTTGGTCGTCTTTTGATTCCGCTGAAACGACTTTTTCAAACAGAGGTTGTGGGAGGGGAGGTTGGAATGTCTGCTTTGGGAAATGGTTTTGGAGGGTGTTGGGAATAGGGTTTGGTGCGTCTAAAGGTGTGTTTTTCTTTAAGTTTTATGGGGTTAAAGAGATTGCTGCATGGAATTGCAGTTGTCAAAGGTTTTTTCTTTACTTTTTATGGCAGTAAAAAGCATGTGTGTGGTTATTTTCGGGGGTCATTTTAGATTATAATAATAGGACTATGGCAAAGGATCCTGACGGCTTGACACCTATGATGCGGCAATACCGCCGGACAAAAGAAGAATTGGACGAAGATACGATTCTTTTTTTCCGTATGGGTGACTTCTATGAAATGTTTTTTGAAGATGCTCATCGTGCGGCGCCTATTTTGGGAGTGGCGATTACAAAACGTGCGGGTGTGCCGATGTGCGGTGTGCCACATCATGCGCTGGATGGATATTTGGCGAAGGTGATTCGCGCAGGATTGAAGGCGGCTGTTTGTGAACAAGCTGAGGATCCCAAGCAAGCAAAGGGATTGGTTCGTCGCGAAATTACGCGCATTGTTTCTCCTGGTACTGTCACTGAAGATGCCATTTTGGATGCTACGGCAGCGAATTATCTGGCAGCTGTCTACGCAGGAAAGAAGGGGGAGAGCTTTGGTGTGGCGGCGTTGGAACTTTCCACCGGGGTGGTTTTGGTGGAAGATGCGTCCAATGTGGTGGCACTTGTTGAAACGTTGCGCCGGATTGCTCCAAGTGAAACCTTGCTGTCGGAAGAGCAACTTGAAACGTTGCGGCCTCTTTTGGCACATGAGGTGACGGGCGCTGTTACCGAAACGGAAGCGTGGCGCTTTTTGCTTGATCAAGCGACGGAAACCCTGACGCGTCAATTTAAAGTGCATTCGCTTGAAGGCTATTGTGGCACAGGCCCCCTGCCTTTATGGGTTCAGGCGGCGGGTGCGCTGCTACACCATGTCAAACAGGAATTGCGTCGTGATCTATCCCACGTGCGATCGTTGGAGGTGCGCAGCTCTAATGCCTTTTTGATGTTAGACGAATGCACGTGCCGTAATTTGGATTTATTGCCGGTGCCAGGGGGTCGTCCAGAATCAGAAACCTTGTTGGGCGTGTTGGATGGCACTTGTACCCCGATGGGCAAACGCTTATTGCGCTCGTGGATTCGCTCACCTTTGCGTGATGTGGCTGCGATTACAGCGCGCCAAGAGGCGGTTTCGGAGTTTATCCACCATCGCCGTTTGTTGTCGGATATTCGCGCTGCCCTGTGTGAAACGCGCGATTTTGAGCGTGTCATGACGCGCTTATCCGGCGGTTCCGGGAATGCCAGAGATTTGCGAATGCTGGCGGATTCGCTCTTACAAGTGCCGATGGTGCGCGAATTATTAGCCACGGCCGAAAGCGATTTATTGGTTTCCTTACGCAGTGCTTTGGTGGATCTGCCGGAATTGACGCATGAATTAACGAAAGCTCTGGTTGAAGATCCGCCACTTACGGTGCGTGAAGGGAATCTGATTCGCAGTGGTTATCACGCGGATTTGGATAAATTACGGGCTGCAGCCACCGATGGCCACGCATGGATTGCGCGTTATCAGGCAGAGCAACAGGAGGCAACGGGCATTCGAACCTTGCGTGTGCGCCACAATAATGTCTTTGGTTTCTACATTGAAGTGAGCAAGGGGCAGCTGAATCTGGTGCCGGAGCACTATGAACGCCGCCAAACGGTGGCCAATGCTGAACGTTTCATTACGCCCGAACTGAAAGAGTATGAATCGTTAATTTTCGGTGCACAAGATAAAGCCAATGCTTTGGAGTATGAACTTTTCCAGCAGCTCCGCGCGCAAGCGTGCGCTGTGCTGGGAGAGATTCAGAAGCTGGCAGGTGCGGTTGCCAAATTAGACGTCTTGCAGGGTTTTGCGGATCGCGCTTTGGCAGCGGACTATCAACGACCGCAGGTGAATGACTCTTTGGAATTAACCATCCGTGAAGGGCGTCATCCCATTGTGGAACAGCAGGCCGATGCCGAGCGTTTTGTGCCGAATGATACCGATATGAATGGCACAAATCGGCAGTTTATGTTGATTACCGGGCCGAATATGGCGGGTAAATCAACCTATATTCGTCAGGTGGCAGTGCTGACAATTATGGCGCACATTGGCAGTTATGTGCCGGCGGAAACGATGACCATCGGTGTCGTTGATCGCGTGTTTACCCGCGTTGGTGCCGGAGATGATTTGGCGCGTGGGCGGTCTACCTTCATGGTGGAAATGCAGGAAGCGGCCAATATTCTCAATAATGCCACGCCACGATCACTGATTGTCTTGGATGAAATAGGCCGCGGCACCTCCACGTTTGACGGCATTTCCATCGCATGGAGCGTGGTAGAACATCTCCATAACACGCCATCCTGTAAAGCTCGCACCCTTTTTGCGACACATTATCACGAATTGACCGAACTTTCTGCACTCTTGAGCGGCGTCAAGAATTACACGGTTCAAGTGCGTGAACAGGGCGATTCGGTGGTCTTTTTGCGGCGGATTGTGCCGGGAGCCGCTGATAAAAGTTATGGTATTCACGTGGCACGACTGGCGGGAATGCCGGCTTCGGTGATTGATCGCGCGCAAACCATCCTTGCAGGTCTGGAAGGACAGAAAGCGATTCAACCTGAATTGCCGCGGCGGCGCCGTGTCATTTCCGGCGATGACGAATTGCAATTGTCGCTTTTTTAAGCGATTGGCGTTGTTTCAATCGCGGAGAGCAGTGTAAAGAAGCGTGATACAGGCGTGAACAGATGATGTAAGGACGGTGCTCACAGGAAACGAGCATACCAGCATTCAAAAGGAATCTTCCCATGGTGCAGATCGGAAATTTATTTCACTTCATTCATCAGCATATCCATGCTGTTGAACATCCGGTTGTGCGGTTGACGCTATTGATTGCGGTTCTGCTGATGGTTTCGGGCGCATCCGATATGTTAGCGCGCCTGAGTTATGTATTTTTCCGTAATCGTGCCAAACGATTGGAGCACTTACATCCCGTAACAGGCATTGTTTTAGCCTCGCCTCTAATTTCCAGATTGCTTCAAGTGGTGCCGATGATTGTCATCGGCTTCATGATTCCTGATCTATTTTGTGAAAATCGCACGGCAACAGTTTTAACAACACTCAATCGCGCGTGGTTCAGTTTTATCTGTGCATACACCTTTGCTGCGCTGATGACGGTGTTGTACCAGATTGGAAATTGGCGCCGGGGAGTGCCGGCTTCTCCCCAAAAGGGTATCTTTCAAGTGCTGGCACTCTTGGGCTATCTCTTTGCAACCGTAGCGATTGTGGCGACACTTTCCGGACGGGATCCGACCTATATTCTCTCAGGTTTAACGGCACTGTCAGCCGTGTTGATGTTGATTTTCAAAGATTCGATTCTGGGATTGACCGCAGGCGTGACGCTTGCCGGAAATGGTATGGTGAAAATTGGCGATTGGATTGTCGTGCCAGGCGCTAATGCCGATGGCGATGTGATTGATATTGCGTTGACAACCGTGCGGGTGCAGAATTTTGATAAGACGATTACCACGATTCCAGCCTATGATCTCATTTCCAAACCCTTTACGAATTGGCGTGGCATGGTGGAAAGTGGCGGTCGCCGTATTAAACGTGCCATCTGGATTGACCTTGATTCTGTACGCTTCGCTGATGAAGAACAATTGAAACGTTGGCAGAAAATGGATCTGCTTAAAGATTATTTAGCCACAAAATTGCACGAGATTAAAGCTGCTAATGCAGCGCGCCCTACTGCACAGGACTCCATTGCCAATACACGTTGTTTGACGAATCTCGGAACTTTTCGCGCGTATTGCCTGGCATATCTCCGCAATCATCCCGGGATTCATCGCGACCTCACTCAAATGGTACGTCAGCTCCAGCCCGGAGAACGTGGCATTCCACTGGAAATTTATTGCTTTACCAATACAACCAATTGGGGAAGCTATGAAAATATTCAAAGCGATTTGTTCGACCATCTCTTTGCCATTTTGCCGGAATTTGGCCTAACCGCATTTCAGGTCACATCAGCATCCGCTCTGCGAAGTGCTGCCACCTCTCTCACTCAGACACGATAACCAAACCTTTATTCGCCTAAACGATTGGATTCAACGCCTTATGTTCATACGCCACTGCTCCCTTTTTGCCACGCTCGTCCTGACGCTTTCAGTTGCCTCTGTGGCTCCTGCAGCTCCCCAACTTCCGGCACTGGTGCCGCAACCGGCACACCTTGCAATCCCGGAAGCAGCCTCAGCGTTTACCCTTACGGCCGATACCGCTATTGTAGTGGTGGATTCTGCCTTCACTCGTGAGGCAGAATTTGCCGCAAAGGAATTGCGACTCGTCACGGGATTGCCCCTGCCTGTTGTGCAAGAAGGCGAGGGTGGCATCCGCTTTGAACGCAGCACGGAAGCCTTGCCGCGCGAGGGCTATACGCTGACAGTTTCTGAAACGGCCGTCACCATTGCCGCATCCGATCCGGCAGGCGCTTTCTATGGTTATCAAACGGTGCGCCAATTGCTGCCTCCGCAAGTGTATGCCAAGCGTCTTCAGGAAGGCATTGTGTGGGAGATGCCGGCGTGTACGATTGCCGATGCGCCGCGTTTGGCATGGCGTGGCCTGATGGTTGATGATGTGCGCCACTTTATTGGAGGCGATGGTATCCGTCAAATGATTGACGTGATGGCCGCTCACAAGATGAATACGCTGCACTGGCACTTGACGGATGACCAGGGATGGCGCATTGAAATTCGCAAATATCCGGAATTAATCACCAAAGGTGCTATCCGTGATAATTCAGCAAAGCCACGCGATCGCTGGCGTCCGGATGGCAAGCCTTATGGACCTTACTTTTACACTCAGGCAGAAATCCGCGCCATTGTGGCCTATGCCGCCGAACGTCACATCACGATTGTTCCGGAAATTGAAATGCCCGGCCATGCACTTGCCTTACTCTCGGCCTTTCCAGAATTGTCTTGCACGGGCGGTCCTTTCAAACCGCGCTGGTTGTGGGGCGTGGAACCCGATATTCTGTGCGCCGGAAATGATGCGGTTTTCCCCTTTATGAAGGATATTTTGGATGAAGTGATGTTGCTCTTCCCCTCCAAATTTATCCATTTGGGCGGCGATGAAGCCCCCAAGGATCGTTGGAATGTCTGCGAGAAGTGCCAAAAACGGATTCAGGAAAAGGGCCTGCGTAATAGTCATCATCTGCAGACGTGGTTCATCCAACAGTTTGCAGATTACCTTGAAGCGAACGATCGTCACCTGATAGGGTGGGATGAAATCTTAGAAGGCGGGCTGCCATCCGGTGCGGCTGTGATGAGTTGGCGTGGGATGAAGGGCGGCATTGCCGCGGCGAAGATGGGTCATCCCGTGGTGATGGCGCCCAATGACTTCTGCTATCTCGATTATGGTCAGGGCATTGAAAACGACCCTTATGAATACAATATCGCCAATGTGCCCCTGCGTAAAGTCTACACGATGAATCCGACCGATGGCATTCCGGAAATGATGCACCGTTATATCATCGGTGTTCAGGGCAATCTGTGGAGCGAATACATCTGGGATGCGGCTGACCAACAGTGGAAGGCGTGGCCCCGTGCTGCGGCAATTGCTGAAATTGGCTGGACACCTCAGGACAAACGTCAGTGGAAGACCTTCGCAGAGGCTATGGAACGTGATTATCAACGCCTGAAAGTGCTGGGCATTAATGCTGCTCCCGCTGATTTAACGCCCTGATGTGAGCAGTTTATTAAATTGCTTTCACATCCTGAACGGTTAGAAAAGGGGTAAAGACGATGTTGACAAAAGCGTATGCTGCGGCCGTTTTAGGCATTGGTGCGAAGCCTGTTGAGATTGAGGTGCACACGGTTGCCTCGGGCGATCCGCACACGCGTGTGGTTGGATTGCCGGATGCTGCCGTCAAAGAAAGCACAGATCGCGTTCGGGCCGCCCTGAAAAACTCCCTTTTCAAATTGAAACCGGCCGCAGTCACCGTCAATCTGGCTCCGGCTGATTTGAAGAAAGAAGGTCCGCTCTACGATCTTCCAATCGCGCTTGCGCTCTTAGCCGCAGGGGATGTCGTGCCCTTGCCGATTCTGGAGCATGTCCCTGTGATTGGTGAATTGGCACTCAGTGGGGACGTTCGGCGCGTTAAAGGCGTCTTACCCATTGTACTGGCCTTGCGCGATCAGGGGTTTAAGGCGATTATGGTGCCGCAGGAGAATGCCGATGAGGCCGCTCTGGTGGAAAATATTGAGGTCTGGGGCGTTCAGAATTTGCGGCAAGCTGTCGCCATTCTCTCCGGAAAAGAACAGCCCACACCGCATCAAATTGACCGTGTTCAGTGCTTTGCCGCGCCCATAGGTGGCGAAGATTTTGCAGATATCAAAGGGCAAGTGGCGGCAAGGCGTGCAATTGAAGTGGCCGTAAGTGGCGGACACAACCTGCTGATGATTGGCTCACCGGGCTGTGGTAAAACGATGTTGGCGCGGCGGATTCCCTCCATTTTGCCGCCATTGTCTGTGGCAGAAGCATTGGAAGTGACGGCAATTCACTCGGTTGCCGGCGTTTTGAAAGAGGGTGTCATCCGGGAACGGCCCTATCGTGCGCCCCATCACACCATTTCAGATGCCGGATTGATCGGCGGTGGCACCCATCCGACCCCCGGCGAAGTTTCACTGGCACACTGCGGCGTGCTCTTTCTGGACGAATTGCCGGAGTTTCACCGCCACGTGCTTGAAGTCATGCGCCAGCCCTTGGAAGAGGGTTCCGTCACGATTTCGCGCTCCACCGCATCGCTCACCTTCCCATCCGACTTTATGCTGGTCGCCGCAATGAATCCCTGTCCCTGCGGCTTTGCCGGCGATCCCAAGCGTGAATGCCGCTGCAGTGAACCCATCTTGCGCCGCTACCGCTCGCGTGTGTCGGGGCCCATTTTGGACCGCATCGATCTACACATCGATGTTCCCTCGGTCCCCTTTGAAGAACTGTCATCACAGAAAAAAGGCGAATCCTCCGCAGTGATTCGGGAACGCGTCCTGAAAGTGCGCGCTTTGCAAGCTGACCGCTACCGTGATTACCCGAATATTCGCTGCAATGCCGACCTTCCGGCAGGAAAATTGCAGCACTTCTGCCCGTTAGAACCGGCCGCTGAGGCAATCTTGCGGAGTGCCATGAGTGAAATGGGCCTGACGGCACGCGCCTATACACGTATCTTACGCGTCGCACGCACCATTGCAGATATGGCAGAAACTGACGTGATTACACAAGCACATCTTTTTGAAGCAATTCAATATCGCTCCCTTGACCGCTCGTTCTGGTAAGATTCTCTGCGGAAAAGAGAGAAAAAATCAACTGTTAAAGTAACTTTTTGTTATAATTTGCGACAATCCAATAAAGGAGTAGCCTATGCAACAGGATATGATTGTCATTATTGACTTGGGCAGTGAAAATACCACACGTATTGCCCGTGATATTCGCGCCTTGGGCGTCTATTCAGAAATCCATCCGCATGATTTAACTGCAGAACAACTTACCGCGCTCCCTAATGTGCGCGGTTTTGTTTTTGCAAAAGGTCCCAATCGCGCCTATGAAGGCCAGATTGTTGAACCCTCTGCCGCACTCACCACGGCAGGTTTACCCATTCTCACCATTGATGAAGGCATTCCGGAAACCGCCAACCTCAAACAATTTATCTTTGAAACGTGTCACGCAGAAGCCAATTGGAACATGGAGAACTTTATCTCCGACCAAGTGGAATTGATCCGTCGTCAAGTAGGCGACCGGAAAGTGCTGTTAGCCCTCTCCGGTGGCGTAGATAGTTCGGTCGTTGCCGCCCTGTTGATCCGCGCCATTGGTAAACAGCTGACCTGCGTCCACGTGAATCACGGCTTACTGCGCAAGGGCGAACCCGAGCAAGTCATCAACGTCTTTGGCAAAGAACTTCAGGCAAATCTCGTCTACGTGGATGCCACTGACCGCTTCTTAGATAAATTGGCCGGCGTGGCCGATCCGGAACAGAAGCGCAAAATTATCGGTGCAGAATTCATCCGCGTCTTTGAAGAAGAAGCACGCAAGCTCGATGGCATCGCCTTTTTGGGGCAGGGCACCATCTATCCCGACATTATTGAATCGGGCACCAAAACGGCAAAGTGCGTGAAATCCCACCACAATGTCGGCGGCCTGCCGGAAGATTTGCAGTTTGAATTAGTCGAACCGCTCAAAATGCTCTTCAAAGACGAAGTGCGCGCCTGCGGAGTTGCGCTCGGACTTCCGGAAGCAATGGTCTACCGTCAGCCCTTCCCCGGCCCCGGTCTCGGCGTCCGCTGCCTCGGAGCCATCACCCGTGACCGACTGGAAGCCCTGCGCGAATCGGATGCTATTCTGAGAGAAGAATTCGATAAAGCAGGCCTGCGCGGCAAAGTCTGGCAATACTTCACGGCAATCCCTGAAATTCGCTCCGTCGGCGTGCGCGATGGCGCCCGTGCCTTTGAATGGCCCTGCATCATCCGAGCCGTCAACACCGTCGACGCCATGACCGCCACTGTGGAACGCCTCCACTGGGAACTGATGGAAAAAATCTGCGACCGTATCACTCACGAAGTGCCCGGCATCAACCGCGTCCTCGTGGACATTACGCCCAAACCCGTCGCCACCATCGAATGGGAATAAGCCAAATCCCCACACTTCCCTCAAAATAAACGCCCTTCACCGGGCGTTTATTTTTTTGTACCATCTCCAAAACCAACCCCCCAAGCCCTGAAAGGACGGGAGAAAAAAGAAGCTCACGCGCCTCTATCTCAGCCACCCTTTCAGGGCCGAAGCCTTAGATTTTCATGGGATGTGAGGGAGCTTTTGCTAGAAGACCTAGAGATTCTAGAAGTTCTAGAGCATCTAGGTGTATTAGCCCCAGAGGGGCGGCAGAAGAGAGTCGGGGATGCACCCCCC
>JAFTHG010000031.1 GCA_017457555.1 Kiritimatiellia bacterium
GTGGTCATCCACGCGATCAAAAGAATCCCATCCGAGATGAATCACGTCAGAATTGCGCATCCCAAACTGAAGCATACAGCTCGCAGCCACCCACGTCATCGGCTCCGAATCCTCCAAGGCGCGATACCACTCCAACGTACGCTGCCGCAGCTCCTCCGGCGGGCGCGTATAACACCCCGTCAAACGCCCACGCCGTCGCGGAAACACCGGTGCCTCAAACACCCATCCCTTCAAGCGATACTTAGGCATCACCCAATTCGCAAACACACTCCGGCAATGTGCGAATTGACCAAAGAGAGACACCGGCTTAATCTCACGCGCCACCATCTCCTCCTGAGCCACCGCCAAACGAGCCTCCGTCAAATCAGTCACCGGCGCATCCAAACGAACACCCGCATACCCGAGAATCCGCCGCAACGCTGCCGCAGCCACCGACACTGTTATCTCACGAGGCTTCCCGCAAGCCGCACGCTCCACCGCAGCCAACTGCGGATACGCCTCCAAAAGCTCCGCAAACGACGGCACACGCATACGCTTGCGCTCCGCAAAATTATCCTGACGCTCCACCTGGTCTCCCCATAAGCGCACCCACTTCTTCACTGCCGCCGTTGGATTACCGCGCGCATCAATAGCCTCAAGCCCCTGCATCGGCGCCGCCTTACGCACCATCTTACCATCAACCGTCTTCGTACCGTAAATACGCCCGTTCCGTACATAAAGACACTCGGCAATCCTCACAAAACGACCTCCAGTGTCCATCAATTCACCAGGCGAATAATGCCTACAATCCTTGGCCATAACCAACGCTCCTTCTTGAATTGTTCAAGAGGCATTATTGCACAGTTCAAGTTTTTTGTAAAGAAATAAAACACTACTAAACACCACCACCAACCAAACAAACACCCGCCTAAAATCCCCTCTAAACCCCTTAAAATCGGCATTACGCAATCAAACCCCTATAAAAACAACCCTTAACAATATTTTCTAAATCCCGCCCTAAAAGACTGTGGTAGTTAATTGGTCGTTTATATCGAACGAAAAATACGAGTTAACGCATTTCATTTCAGCGTCTGAAAGGTGGTGAGAGGATCCTTTCGGCATCATCACCGCAACTCAAACTATGTGACTCTATACTACCCCTTTTAGGCATTCCTGTCAATAAGAGAATCGGATATCAAACCCTCGTGAATATTGCACTTTTGGGGACGAGCTTGTCGAGTCAAGGAGCAAAGCGACTGGCAAAAGGGTGCGGTGCTCGCTCCGTCCGAGACAGAGTTAAATCGCCCCTGCCAAGCATGTAGTGGCTGCGCCACCGTGGCGAGTGCGCTCGCAAGGCTCGCTTTTAGTGGCACGTGGCGAGTACAACACTGCCAGAGGAGAAGAAAGGAGGAAGCAGTGAGAAGTAGACAAAAAAGAAATGTAGTCAATCTGTCTCGGACGGAGTGAGCTGCATTTCCTTTAGCGTCTTTGCGGTGAAAATATATGGCTACGCCACAGGGGCGCGTGGGGAGTGGGTGGCTGCGCCGCAAGATCGTAAGGAGCGATGAGTGAGGAGAAGGAAGTGAGGAGAAGGAAGTTGAAAGGCAAAAATAAAACAGCCCCGGGTCACCGAGGCTGTTTGACGTGTATTCCCAATGCATTAGAATGCACTACGGGACTTTGCACGGATGCGAGCACGCGCGGATTTGCGACGACGCTTTTCGCAAGGCTTCTCGTAATAACGAGTTGCACGGAGCTGCTTGATTAGACCCTCCTTGTCGAGAATCTTTTTCAGACGCTTCAGACCGCGTTCCACGGATTCGCCCTTTTTAAGACGTACCTGGATCATTCTTGCTCACCTCCTTTCTGTGATTTATGGAGCCAGCGAAGGGACTCGAACCCCCGACCCACTGAGTACAAATCAGTAGCTCTACCAACTGAGCGATGTCGGCGTACTCTAGGAGTTTATACATAGAAGTTTGGGAGTTGTCAATCAAAAAAATAATACTTTTTTATCTCTCTGGGGAAGAAGTAAAAATCTACTTGGTTTTCTTGTGGA
>JAFTHG010000032.1 GCA_017457555.1 Kiritimatiellia bacterium
CAAATTCACACCACTCTCAAACTAGCAAGAGCTTTTGTACCGTGAGTCTTATGATTTGTTCCCTAACAAATTCACACCACTCTCAAACCACGCGATGGCACCAACATTGTTGTAAAGGGATTTGTTCCCTAACAAATTCACACCACTCTCAAACAGCGTTACACTAATTTCAAGCGTTACACCGATTTGTTCCCTAACAAATTCACACCACTCTCAAACCCCAAACAGATAAAAACGAATTAATTTCGTAAATTTATCTGTAAAAGGGGCTTTTTGATCGAGGTGATTCAATTGTCAAAGAACAAAATAATTGTTCATTGACCGCTCTTCTGCGAAGAGCACTTGTCCCAAACAAGGTGGCCTCAAAACACTTCAAATTATATCATGTTTCCAACCAAACTCACAGAGATCTGTATCAATAATAAGGCGTTTTTCGGTTGGACGGCAAGAGCGTTCCGTTGATTCCAATAAAAGGATATTTATTTTTTTACTTAACAAGTCTGTCATCAAAAGATCTAACTCGGAATCATTTAGATAGCTTCTAAGATTGACAAATACGAATAATTTTTCGCCAATAAGATCGCGCACTAAACAACAGTATGCAATAATTTGTTCAACAAGGTTGGCTCTATTGGTAAAAGTAAGGCCAACTGCTTTTAGGAGAGAGGGAACGGAGAGTTCATTAACCTCAGTTTCATGCGGTAGTTCCAATGCCCACGTTTGAATTTTTGAGCGAATGGATTCCAAGAGGTGATGTGTGGCAGTAAAGTTTTCACGCGAAAGAGCAATTTTTTCTACCGCTTTGAATAAGGCTGATTGGAGTGTCTTTGAGTTCAATTCAAACGGGACCCACTGTTGTAAGAGTTCGATATGATTTCGGAAAGGTTTTGGGGTATCATTGATTGAAAAGATATATTCGCCCGTATCTCCATTTAATTGGGCAATAAAATCTTCAAGCGTTTTTCGAAAAAGGCCTTGATGTTCTATGATTAATGAGGTAAAGGTGTTTTCGTTAAACGTCAATACCGTCTTGAAAAATGTAGAAGCTAATTTCATAATTCAATCACATCTTCCGTAGAGTCAATAATGTTATGCTTCCATTCTCCAGTAATGAATTCCATATTTTCAAATTGGCGTTCTGTAACAACTAAGATTGCAACGATCCCTTCTGGAGGTTTATTTTTACGGATTAGGGCTTGTAAGGTGCGTAGTGGATTACCTGACGGAATCATTCTGCAGTAAACAGATTCTTCTAAAGGGGCGAAACCATGCTGTAGTAGAAATTTTCGAAAAATACGATAATCCCGTCGATTCTTCGTTGTTTTAACGGGCAAATCAAACATACAGAAAATTTCCATGAGACGAGGCGTCATAGTTGAGGGAATGTAATGAGTGCAGAATCGCCTTGTTCTAATGCGTGTAATACGGAGCGAACATAGAGTACGATGGCATTTAGAACGGCTTGTGTTTTTCCACCAATGATACACGCATTATGAAGGATATGGACGAGCGTACGTTTGGTAGGCGTGTTGAAACAAAAATCCCGATTTTGTACAAGTTGCAGTACACAGGCGTCAATTAATGGGCGAAAGGGTTCAATTAAATCACAGCTTAAGTTCCATTGGTTATAAACATTTCCGTGTGCGATTCCCATTTGGGTGAGCATGCCTTCTGCGGCAAGGGCACGATTAAATACAGCAAGAAGCATCATATAACCATAATCCAAGGCCGCATTGATATCACATGTTTTTGAACGCCGAAAATCATCCCCAAAGAGTCCTGCAAAATAGACCTTTGCCGCATGCCCCTCACGATTTGCAGGATCTCCGGGAGCGAGATCATTTTCATAAGCGGAAAGAAGTTTAACAGCTTCCAATCGATTATGACGTGCTAAAAGATTTTTCTGATTTTTTATTTTTTCGCGTATGATTGCTTTCCAGATGTTTAATTTACTTTCTGAACTCCAGGATAATTGCACACGAAGTTTTCGTGTCACATCGTGGCATCCGTGATAAGGGTGTAGTTCTGCGAGCGGATTGCGCGTTTGATCACAAAAAATGACACGCGTCTTACGTTTGACCAATTCAGCCAAAAGATATGCCGTTATTGAGACTGCCGTATTTTCAATTATGAGAAGTGCGATTTCTTCCAAGATGACACGTTGTGTATCTTCACCAGTTCGCACCACCATAAAACCGGCGTGTAAATCCAGTTTGGCATGGGTGGAAACAACAACGGTTCGCCAACTCATAAGTATGCAAGCAAATTACGACTCTTTTTAACATACAGGTGTGCGGCATCAGAATCGATCAGGTGTACGGTCTTATAACTTTTTGCCCAATTAGAAACTTTTGTTCCAAGAGTCAAGACTCCTGCTTTTGGGACTCCTCCAAGTTTTGTCAAATCGCATCCTCCCGCACGATTGGTCTTTCCCAATGCAACAAGTTGTGCAATAACGTCTACCTGTTCTTCCAAAGTACAGTCAATAAATGCTTCACGTGTTGCAGGCTTATTTAGAAGCGTTGCTTGAGATGCTGGTATTTTATCGAAGGGCGCGTTTGTTAATTTAGTAACGAGTGCATCATAACAGGAAAGGTTTCCTTCCGCAGAGAGCGAGTCATAGTCCGAATTGATGGTACGATTCTTGTTTGTTTTCTTTTTCTTTAAGAATGTGTCTACATGCTTGATATACGTTTCTTGATCATGCGATAGAATCATTGGGGTCATTAATCCTAAAAGAAGCATTGTCCCTCCACCAGATTTACCACGGATGGTAAAGCGAAGGTTATCTAATTGTAAGCATGTGCCGACTTTCCAAATCCGAAGACCAAGGGGGAAAGAAATAGCATTAGGCGTTTTCCCAATGATATTGGAGATTGCGCGAAAAACGTAGTCTTCAATTGCTGCAGACTCGTTACGTTCAAATACGGAACGTTGAGCCAAATCCAATGGTAGAATGAGAATGTCGCGTTTTTCCTTCTTTCCGGATTTAACCGTGAATGCAACTGGCAAGAAGCCGTAAGAGGCGGCTTTGTTATACGCACCATACTTTTCAAGATGCTGGTGGGTGGGGTCTGCCTTCAAAGGAATTTGGCCGGCGCCAGCCTTTACAGGCATTTGATCAAAAAGACCACCCTTTGCGTAATAAGCATATTTGGTTAATGCTGCATCATTTTGCCGTATTACTTTCTGTGTTAGATTAATAGATTCTTTACCTTGCCAAATCAAACGGTTGTCCACGCGGACTTCATGCTCAAAAATAGTTTTCGTCTTTAAACTATAATGCTCATTAAAGTTAAAACGGCGCGTAAACTTCTCATGGTACACATTGCCTACGACAATGTTGAGATATGCATCCTTTGCGTGGTGTAAATCATTTATTGAGCGTGTTTTAAGAAGATTAAATTCATGGCGATAATCACTGACAAGTCCGGCTTTAACCGAAACGATCTCAGTCTTTGGAAAGAGATCTTGTAATAAATGGAAGACGGCCTTTGTTGTTTGTTGTGTTTCCACTAACTGACGATTGATAAAGCCTTGCTTTTCTGCATCAGTCAATGCTGCAGTTCGCATCAGTCGTTGATACTTCTCTTTCGTAATTAAGCCTCTGTCGTGCCATGTTTTCCACAAGAGGGGTTGCCTGAATTTTTGAGGGATTGGATAGACATCAGTCTTCTCTCCATTACAGGTTTTATGGGCTAAAACACAGTTATTTTGTAAACTATCATCTTTTAATTTAGACTGGGGAATGATGTGATCAATGTCGCAGAATTCCTTAAGTGTCTCAATGTGCATTGTTTGACCGCAATAAGGACATTTTCCAAGTTGCAAGTACCACAAATAAAGAGCCCGACTCTGTAATTTGGAATTGGCGGCATCTCCCATTTCTGCGAGTCTTTCTGCGATAAGACGTACATCTTCGCCATCAATAGATTGATAGAGGTCACGAAGTGTTTCTGTGCGCGACTTTGTCCGTTTCACCTTTTTCTTGGGATCTTCTCCACGCGCCATCTCAACGAAAATTCGTTTAGGGTCACATCCCATCACCTTGCGAATACTTTTCATTACGTCCAGTGCGCGATAAACTTGTCGTTTAACCGCAGAAGAAAGGTAAGCCGCGTCCATTTTAGCTTCAAGGGTATGTGGACACTCGGAGTCTGTGTAATACGTTTTCGTTGTTTCGTTCAGTTTATCAGAAAGTGTGTAATCCGAAGCGGAAAGTAACATCATCAGGTTGACGCTTTCATTCCAAAGGAAATCCATGACATTACCTGTTTGTCCCGTTGCGCGCGCTTCAAAGGTTAACTCTTCAAGGAAGGCACGTGATAGACGCCCAAAATCTTTGAATTGGCATTTGATTAATTTTTTAAGATCCTCGTCTGAAAAACGATTTTCAAATGTTTTTAAAAGCCAATCTTTGCGACGCTTTTTGTCTTCGGAGAAGGTGAAACGTTCAATGATGATTTCGGCTTCATCCTGTGTCAACTTATGTGTTGTCAGAAAAGGCTTGAGTTGGTGAAATGAAGAAAGCGTACTCTTGATTTCGATGTCTAAACCAGAGAAGATGTCCCCTTCATGCAAAACGCCTCTTGCTTTCAAGAATGCTTCAATTTGTTTTCGGGTTGTTTTCTTTTTGGTCTCAAAGCATTCGGTAACAATGGCTTGTTTATCTTCTGCTACGAGAGGAACACCATTAATGCGAATCAGATTGATTTCGTTTAAGACGGCGAAGCGTTGATAAAGTAGCGATGTCGCAGGAAGCACGTTTTCGCCAGGCAAATAGGTGCATTGATTGGTCATTCGACGAATAAAAGCTTCTTCGGACTTATCAAGGTCTACTTTTTCTTCAAAGTTCCAAGGTAGGATTTTTCCCTCTGCTTTACGAACCATCCATGCAAAACGACTCCAACGGTTGTCTACTAAAGGGCCAATAAAATAGGGAATTCTGAAAGTGAAAATCTGTAGAATTTTTTCTGCAACAGTATATCCATCTGAGATTTTGTTTAAAAATGCAAATGATGTCTGTGCGGCATCCAAAATCTTACGCAGTTCATAATAGTAAATCTGATAAGGAATGACACGATTGTCTTCCTGAACTTGCTTCGGCAAGAAGCGTTCTTGGTCTAAGCGTACCATTATGTCATCAAAAACAGATTGATCACTGGCTGAAAGGGTGTCTGGCGAAATTTGCAATTGTTTTTTTAACCATACCGAAAAGGTTTTCTTATCTGCTCTTTTCCCATCTCCATTTCGGATTTTCTGAGCGGATGACTTTTTCGCATTCTGAACATATGCCGTATAGTTGTCTTTGCCTTTATCGTAGGCATTAAAAATATCACTGTAACGCTCAGGAAGATACGTTCTTACAATACGTTTAAGTAACGCCAAATCATGCTTATGTTGGTTAAATGTTTCAACTTTCGCCTTTGAGATTAGATCATTTCCATTTAAAATGTCTTCTAAAAGTGCCCAATCATAAAGAGCTTTTGCTTTACGTAATAATGACGCATCGTCACCGACCGCAATACAATGAGCCTCAAAAACCTCATCGTCTTCTGCTAAAGAGATGTCTTTGGGTTCAATATCAGCGTATGTTTCTTCGTTAAAAAGCTTATTTAGGGAGACTTTGCCACCACACAATAGAGATAAAAGTGCTTCCTGAGAAAGGGGCTGATTTTCAGTATCTTTTGGC
>JAFTHG010000264.1 GCA_017457555.1 Kiritimatiellia bacterium
GGGCGGCGCTCACTCCGTCCAAGACAGATCGACACCGCCCCAGCCAAGCAAGTGGCGGCTACGCCACAGCACAGCCAGACATAGAAAACCAAGCACGTCTAGAATCTCTAGATCTTCTAGAAAACTGCCGTGATAAACCGTGTGCGTAAGCTCCAGCCCTGAAAGAGACGGTTAAGCGTTCTCCATGAGGGGTGTGCATCACCCCTCTACTCAAAGTTCCACCACTCACACCACAAAAAAAGCCTCACCACAAAAAAGAAATGCAGTCAATCTGTCTCGGACGGAGTGAGCTGCATTTCCATTAGCGTCTTTGCGGTGAAAATAGGTGGCTAAGCCACAGTGGCGAGTGCGCTCGCAAGGCTCGCTGTTAGTGACGCGTGGCGAGTCGCAGGACTTCCAGTGTAGATGAAACCACAGAAAGGCGGCTGCGTCGCAGGACTGGCAGTGTAGATGATTTAAGCGATGTGGGCTCAGGGCGTTGTGGTGAGGGTCGCTTCTAACACACGGGCGAGTTGGTCGGGGCACGAGGTGCCATTGCGGCATTGGATCCCCTTGAGTAAGGCGACGACTTCTGCAACAGGACGACCGACTACTAATCGGGAAACGCCTTGTGTATTGCCGGTGCAGCCGCCTTGAATGGCGCAGGATGTGACAATGCCATCGGTAATTTCATAGTGCACGCCACGTGCACAGGTTCCTTGAAAGGGTGCGTAAGTCATGGTAATTCTCCTTAATGGGATTGACGATTATCCTGAACGTCTGTCACTCCTGCTTTCGTATCCAGCAGGGGCTGTACGTAATCTGGCAGACATTATTCTGAATTCAATTTCACTTCTGCCCGTATAAAGACAAACAACCGCATCCGTAGCACGCAAATGTGACATGGGGCATCTTTGCGTTTGGATGCGGTTGTGGCGGGCACCAATGGGTGTTTATTCTTCTGTCAAAGGCACCAAGAGGGGTTCAGAGGCTTCCGTAACGCCGAAGAGTTGTTCGGAAACTTCCGGGCTTTCTTCCCCTTCCCAACCACCACAGAGTGCTTTGTAAAGCGCGACTTGTGCCATGGCGATGGAGCCTTCACTGATTACGCGATCTTCGTCCAACGAGAAGAGTTTACGTTGGGCATCAAGGACATCAAAGAAGTCACCGAGACCGGCATTATACTTATTGGAAGCGATCTCATAAGCGGCTTGTGCGGCCTGCACACCTTTACGCAATTCCTGTAACCGGATTTGCTCTTGCAGATAAGCCGAGTACGCTGTGCGAATGTCGCCGAGGGCATTGAGAACGGTGTCTTCATAGTTCGCGGCGGCGATACGCTGTTCTTCGGTCTTGATTTCAATGTTGGCACGGATCTGACCACCACGGAAGATCGGCACAGAGAAGCCGGGGCCAAAGTTGTAGAAATGGCTATCCCAATCAAGCAAATCGCTGAACTTAATCGAATCCAGACCCAGAGAAGCCGTGATGTAGAAGTTGGGATAACGCTCTAATTTAGCATGTCCCACGCGATCCACTGCAGCCTTCAAGAGACGTTCGGAGGCGACGACATCGGGACGGCGGCGCAGTGCCGACACAGAGATACCAACATCCAAGGGAATCTGCTCCGGCTGTGGGATACCGGTCGGGCGCAAGCCCACGGCACGCTGTTCGGTTGGAGCAGGCTCTTCCGTGGCAGGAGCCGTCACATCCGACGCTGCTTCTGCGGCTGGTTCTTCCGGTAAGACAGGGGAAACGATTTCCGGCGGCAATGATCCAGGTGTGGCACCGCAGAGAATGGCGATGGTATTTTCTACGGCGACAATGCGAGCCTTCAAACTTGGAATAGCCGCAGCAGTGCTCCGCAGATCATACTCTGCCTGATTCTTGACGAGTTCGTTGGTCAAACCACCCGCATTACGATCTGCCTGAAGGTCGTAGTTTGCCTGTTGTAACTTGAGGTTATCCTCTGCCACCATCAAGCGACCCTGCAGGGTTCGCAATTCCAGATAGGCATTTGCCACAGCCGATGAGACGGAAATCCAGACCGCTTTCAGATTGGCTTCCGTGGCTTCCGCTTCTGCTTCTGCAGCGTCAATTAAGAACTGCTGACGACCAAAGAGGTCCAATTCCCAACGCGCCGTGCCGGCCAAGTTATAGCCTGTGTACTTCTGTTTGCCGGAGATGCCGTTTTCAGAGGTACGGTGGCGCATGATATCACCGCCGCCATCAACCATCGGCAAGAGGGCGCCACGCTGATATTCCCATGCGGCACGGGCAGCGCGCAGATTGGAACGCGCCGCCGTCAACGTGCGGTTGGAGACATACGCCTTGTTAATCAAGCGCGTCAGAATGGGGTCATCAAAGCGTGCCCACCACATATCGACGCGTGTATCCGGGGCCGACGTGACGACCGGAAGCGCGTCCGGGCGCGTATCAGCGGCAACTGTGGCAGCAGCCAAGACATCGGTCACCTGACGTTCTTCGTAGCGCTGATTGACAGCCGAACATCCGGCCAATAACAAACAGAGTGTAAGCGTTAAGAGAGAGGTCTTCACTTCGTTTCCTCCTGCTTATGTGACTTGCCGAAAAGGGCATACGTTCCCTCGCGCATCTTCTCAAAGAAGGAGAAGAGTGCAGGAATCATCAATAGACCTGCGGAGGTTGCCACGAGCATGCCCGTATACACCGTAACACCGATATGTTGACGGCTTGCAGCACCGGCACCGGTTGCGTACACCATCGGCAACACGCCCAAAATAAAGGTCAGAGCAGTCATCAGCACGGCGCGCAGACGTTCGCCGGCACCTTCACCGGCAGCATCAACAATCGTCAAGCCCTGTTGACGGCGCTGTGCGGCGAATTCAACAATCAAGATTGCGTTCTTTGCCGCCAAAGAGACGAGCAGGAGCAAGCCGAGCTGAGCATAGATGGAGAGCGAGAGTCCCCACTGCATCAAGCCAATCAATGCACCTGCGCAACCGACAACGATGGAGGTCATCACCGGAAGCGGCAACGTCCAGCTTTCATACTGGGCGACCAGGAAGAGATAGCCGAAGACAAAGGCTGCAATCACGAGGATCACCGTCTGACCTTCCGTTGAGGCTTCCTGGAAGGAGAGATCCGTCCACTCGAAGCTGAAATCCTTGGAAAGGGTTGACTGAGCCACACGCTTCACGGCAGCCATCGCCTGACCGGAGGCATAGCCATCCTGAGCATTGGCCGTAATCTTTGCAGATGGGAAGAGATTGTAACGGGAATAGTTACGCGTGCCGCCGACTGTTTCCGTTTCAACCATAGCACTCACTGGCACCATATTGCCCGTTGAGCTCTTTACATAGAGGCGGCCAATGGCGTCAATTGTATCACGACCTTTCCAATCCGACTGCACGACCACCTGGTTCACCTGCGTACCAATATTGATATCGTTGATATAGTACGAACCCAAGTAGCTCTGCAACGTCGAGTAGAGCGTCGCGACAGGCACCTTATACGTCTCGGCCTTCGTGCGATCCAC
>JAFTHG010000265.1 GCA_017457555.1 Kiritimatiellia bacterium
CGCACACTATGCGCGCGACTCTTTATTATTGTAGCAAAAAACGCTCCAGAATACCCCTATCACGATGAATTGAACCCTAAAATAAATCTTGCACTATCGGAACACGATTACGTGTATTCAGTAGAACCATAAGGGTAAGAAGAGTGCCTCTCAAGGGTGTTTGCGTATGGATAACCTCTTGTTATGTTGACCGAATGGGCTAACTCTTTTAAGAACGCGTTACTGTTAAAATAATGGCGGAACGCAGGTTTGGCGGTTTTTTGCCTTTTGGTGTCGGTTTTGGGTTTGTTGAAAACTTTTTTTGGTTTTGGGCTTTTGGTGTGGTGTTTGCTGCGTTTTTGGTCTCAAATATGGCTTTTCCGGGGTGTTTGCTTTTGGTGCATAAGGTCTTGAGTGATAAGGAGTTAGGCTGAAATTTGCCCAAAACGAAGGTGTCTACAGCGGCTTCTTCGGGTCAAAGTGACCGCGTTGTCCACACGATTTTGCCTGTTGATAAGTCCAGTTTCGCTGAAAGACAGGGTGTAATTTCGCTGAAACTGCGCTTGAATGTCGCTGAAATTGCCCCCTCGTTTTCGCTGACAATTTAACTTGTTTGGCGTCTTTTTGACGTTTCTTTGCTTGCCAATCGCCTGCATTTTTGCGCGATTGCGGCGGCGTCTATTTGCCACTTGCACGCCCTTTTGCTATCATCTCCATAGGTGCGGCGAGTGGTTTTAACTGTCTGTAACACGTTTCTTGAGCTGCGTTAAAAAACAAACGTGAGGGATGCTTGCACATCCCTCACGTGTCAATCGTTGCCAATAGCGCGGTAATTCGCGGCAATCAGGGCGCGGAGTCTTCGCCAAAGGCGCTATCCAACACGTTGACCAGCGGCCGGATTGCATCATTGCCGATATTGATATGGGGCACTTTGGCCTCGCCAACTTTCTGGATGGCTTCATAGCGGATTAGGTTTTCGCCGATCGCATCATTGAGTGCTTTGCGCCCTTCCGCCTCTTTCTTCATGCCCTCTGCTTCAGCCGTGCGGAGCGCAAGGACGGCTGCGGCCTCTTGTTGCTTCTTGTAAAGTTCGGCATCCGCCTCTGCCTTGGCGCGTGCCAGATTGCCCTGCGCTTCTTCACGAATACGATTGGCTACAGCTCGGCCTTCTGCCAACTGGATTTCCTCGTTTCGCTTGGCGATTTCAAGCAAAATGGCCTGCCGTTCGTATTCCTGCGTGGCCTCCACCTTACGCGTAATCCCTGCCGTAACGCTCTCTGGCGGAATTGTGTGCCCAATCGTTACGCTCTCAATAATGAAGGGCGTATTCTGGAAATGATCGCGCAAAATCTTCTCCACTTTATCTGTAATAGCAGGGATATTGGCAGGAGCTTCAAGCCCGCGATATTCTGCAATCGATGTGCGGACGGCGGTTCGGAAAGGCTGTTTCACAAAGCTGTCATAGGCATCCGTTGCAATTGCCTCCGGAGTATCCTCCACCTCGCTGATCGCACCGTAGCGTTCCACAAACTCCTTGACCCGGGTTGAATCAATACGCCAGACCAAATGCGCCTCGGCATTCATTTTGAGTTGGTCCGCAGCACGGATATCCACAAATGACTCCGTCATTGTATAGGGCGTCACACACACCTTGATGCTCTTTTGACGCCAAACCAACCCCGTGCCGCCGGGGCCGTTGATTACCTGCACAAAGGCCTTGCTGCCAATGATAGGATTGGTATATACATAAGCAGCATAACCACCATCCACCTTTTCATTTGACATATTGGCCGCCACGAAATAACATCCGACCGCCGCGATAATTGCACTTAAAACAAAGATGATTTTCGGTTTCTCATTCATTATCCCACCTCACGCAATACACGTTTCCTGTTAAACAAACGCCACGTCCAGCAAACCATACCGACAACATTTGCCACGTACACGTTGCAAAAAAGTATAACGAAACCCCTCCCCCATTGTCAAACAACCCCCAGACGGCACTTTCCCCACCTCAAACCCAC
>JAFTHG010000266.1 GCA_017457555.1 Kiritimatiellia bacterium
AGAGTGAGAATGGCGGATTAGTGACTACAATGTCCGCCTGTTTCAAGAGTTCAATGCACTCTTCCGAGCGAAAATCGCCGTCTCCTTTCAGCGGGCGGATACCGATTTCTTCCGGATCCGGCACACAATTCCCATTGTGATCCCCACGGTAATCCAACCAAATCGCCTGTTCACACGTATTCAAGCTAAAAAGATCCGGCTCCTGATTCTTGTAACACACCGTAATCAGACGCTTTAACCCCAAGTGTTCAAAATTATAGGCAAAGTAGTGAAAGAAGTTGGAAATACGCGGATCATCACAGTTACACAGTACCGTCTTTCCTTGAAAATGTGCCTTGTAATGGCGTAATTCATTCTCAATGTCAGCGAGTTGCGTATAAAACTCGTCTTCCTTTGCCTTGGCAGCGCGGTTTAATGATTTATTTCCAGCCATAAAAAAGCACACCTTCCTGGGTGTACTTCTGTCACGGCCCTGAGAAGCCTTCTTTGAATACACGCCAAGAAGGTGTGCCGATACGGCACACCTTGCATAACATGTTGCTCAAAGATTGAAATTTCTCAGGTTTCGACAGAAGCAACTTGTCTGCAAAATGCAGTTATAAAAGACTACGGCTCACCCGTAGTGTGCTCACAGTATAGCAGAGCTACACACGGAATCATACCTTTTTTTATTCTTTTGATGGAAAATTGACCTCTCAGATCATCCTCCAAAGAGGGCACAGAAGCAAGAATCAGGGTAAAAGGCCCATCGTCTGGAGATAGTTGATTACGCCATTTTGGGTATTGGGGCGGGCGTGATAAGGGGTCAGGGCAAGGATTTCCGGCAGGGCATTACCCATCGCCACGCCATGGACGCCACCTTGCAACATTCCGGCATCGTTCAGATAATCCCCGAAGACCATAACATTTTGGGGCGTATACCCGAAGCGTTGCATAACCGCTTCAAGGGCATGACGTTTATCGATGGTGGCCGATTGCACATCGACCCAGTTGGGACCGGAGAGAATGACGCGCACATCGGGGCATTCAAAGGGGGCCAATGCCGGGTGAAGCGTTCCGGCAGCATCCGGATGATAGACAGCAATTTTGCAGAGATCCAGGTGGGCGACCTCCGCAAGCGTCTGCCACTGTTCGGTCTTTTCAAAGTAACGTGCGACCTCGGTAAAATTCTCCGGATAGGCATTATGCACCCAGGCACAGGTGGCACCACAGAGTACAGGCGTTGCTCCCGGGACGGCTAAAGCGGCTGTCAGGATGTCCGTAAAGCGTGTTACCGGTGTCAAATCGCAGAAGAAAGGTTCATCTTCCCCGGCACAGAGGGCCAACGCGCCATTCTCGGCAATAATCTCTACGGGGACGGACAACGCATCAAAGCGTTTTTTGAGATTGGCCAACTGACGCCCACTGGCGATTGCCCACCGCACGCCGCGTTGTCGCAATCCCATCACAATCTCAGGAAAACCGGGTGGCAATTGATGGGCTGCATCCAGCAATGTGCCATCCATATCCGTTACAATCAGGCGAATGGTGTCACGCATACGTCGTCCACGTGGCTGAAACAGGGGCCTAAAGCGTTGCCAAAGGCACGGGATGACCGCCACTGGTGCGCGAACATTCTGCGGCAAAGGCCATAGCGTGTGCCTGAATACTGGTGTGAAAACGGTCTGCATAGAGATCAGGCGAGAGGGTTCGCATTGAGTCCACCCAGTCGCGCATTAGACCATCATTCCCAAGCACATACGAACTTTCATGCGTGGCATTGCCCGTTTCCAGTGCTGCATCCCACTCAAACGTTTTCCGGTCAGAAAAGCGGCGTACGAGAATCTTTCGGGCGTCCCCCCAGATTTCGCCCCGCGTCAGGAAGATACGCGTTTCACGATCACGGCCCCACGTGTGACTCTCCATACAGTGTTGCACTGTGACGCCATTCTCAAAGAGCAGGTTTACGGTCTGATGATCCACCGCATCGCTGCCACAGACATACACACACCGCCCCTGATTGCCCTCTAATGCACGCTCAATCCCCTCCGGCGTGGTATCGGGCAGCGCATAGTGCAATTCCGCACTCTCACGCAATAAACGGATTGCCGAATACGGACAGGTGCGTTCAATGGCAGCAGGGCACTGCAAACACTTTGTAGCGGCTCCCTTTGGAGCGTGTTCCGGACGGAATTGGAAGAGGTCACCAAAACTCTGCACCGAGCAACAGTGTTTGCCAATCCACCAGGCAAAAAGGTCAAAGTCGTGACTGCATTTCTGCAAAATCATCGGCGAAGCCATGTCCGTATTGCCAAAGGGTCCACGACAAAACGCATGTGCCGCCTTACGATAGCCCACAGGTTCCAAATGGCGAATGCTCACCACTTCACCTAACGAGCCCCCATGAATTAACGCGGCTATCTTCCGGTAATAAGGCGTAAAGCGCAGAATATGCCCTACCTGAACAAAACACTTTGCCTGACGTACCGCCGCATCCAGTGCCACACACTCATCCCATGTCGCCCCGACAGGCTTTTCAAGCAAGAGGTGCAACCGTTGCGACAAGGCTTGCATCGCTGCCGGCGTATGCAAGCGATCCGGCAGCGCAATCACCGCCGCTTCAATCCCCTCCACCTGCAATGCCGCCTGCCAATCAGCAACAGCACACGCCGGTGCAATGCCCAACTTTGCCGCCCACGTTTGCCGGATCGCCTCATCGGGTTCGGCAATGGCAATTACCTGTAAGTCCTGCGGATGTTCCAGTGCCCACTGGGCATAGACGCGTCCCCGATAGCCCATACCCAAAATGGCAATCCGATAGGGCTCTTTGTGACGAATGGAGTATTCGCAGCCGCAATAAATCTGACGATACAACCCCAGTTCTGCCGCGCGGCGATTCGCCTTTAAGAAGCCATCCTGCTTCTTGAAATCATACGAAATAAAGCGATCGCCCCCGATTTCCCGGC
>JAFTHG010000267.1 GCA_017457555.1 Kiritimatiellia bacterium
CAATGGTGAATTGGAACCTCCGCATTTGATTTTAACGTCCTGGCCTCCGATAGAAACTGCTGCTGTAGCACGTCACTTCCGGCGGCGGTGGCATTGCAAGGTGGTTGTTGACATAATGGATGCCTGGCCAGAAAACTTCTATCGCCTTTTCCCCGGTTCAGACTGGATGCGGAATCTTTTGGCGCGATGGTGTTTGGCTCCATTACATCGAGCGGCGCGAAAAGCTTATCGTAAGGCCAATGCGGTGACAGGGGTTGGCTTGACCTATTTGAATTTGGCGATGAAGTATGGATGTAAAGCGCCGCGGCATTTGTGTTATCACGGTATTATGCGAATGAATAATGGGGCCTTTCGATATGCGTTGGATGAACGGGAAGCGCTGCGCGTTATTTATGTCGGCAATATGGGACGCAGTTACGATTTGTTAACCGTAGTGCGTGTGGTAAAAGCATTGTCTGCGGAAGGGGAGCAAATTCGCTTGGATTTAGCAGGAACCGGCCCCAAAGAAGCTTTGTTGCGTCGCGAAGCGCGTGGATGTGAATCCATACGGTTTTATGGTTACCTCAGCAATGAGGATATGCAACAACTTTTAGCAGACTCTGATTTGGCAGTGGTTCCTATGTTTCCGGACAGTTTTGTGGCCGTGCCTTATAAGTTGGCGGATTATACGGCAGCGGGATTGCCAATGGTGTGTTGTTTAACTGGTGAAACGCAGCGATTGATTGAGCGATATGGCGCAGGAACGATGTATCGCGCAGGAGATGCAGAGGATTTGCGTAAGGTTTTGTTGGGGTATTTACACCAACGGAGTCGGATCACACAAGAGTCATTAGCCTCGGCTCGTATTGCACGGGAGAAGTGTATGATGGCTGCGATTTATCCGGAATTTGTTCACTTCCTGGCCAATTTATGAGTTTTTTACGTTGAATGGGTGTTATGATGACGATGCACCAGAATTTTTTAGCAACACTTTTACGCCAAACAGGCCTTTTCACAGAGGCGCAACTGGCGATTTTGTTAAAGGCTGATTTGTCGGAGAATAATGGTATTACAGGTGCAGTAACACGTTTGGAACTGGCTAAAGAGGCTGAGTTTTTAGAGAAATTTGCGCCATTGTTAGGGTTGTCTTATGTAGATTTGACAAAAACAATCCCTACAAATGAAGCCTTACAACTTCTACCTGCGCGAGCGGTTTACCAATATAATGCGTTGCCATTAAGTTTAACAGACGGTGAATTGACGATCGCCCTTTCTGATCCATTGAACAGTGTCGCTGCAGATGGCATTCGTTTGGTCTGTGGTCACCCCGTACGAGTCTGTATTGCACCCTCTGAAGATATTGATAAAGCAATTAAACGGCACTATGGCGTTGGCGCAGAAGCGTTAGACGCAATGATTGATGATGGCCGTTATACTGTTTCGGATGATGGGGCAAACATTTCAAAAATTGATGTAAATGAAGGAGGGCAAGAGGCCTCAATTGTTCGCTTTGTTAACTCAATTATTGCAGAAGCAGATAAACAGGGTGCAACAGATATTCATGTTGAGCCGATGGAAGATGAATTGCGTATTCGTTATCGCATTGATGGTATGTTGCATAAAGTTGATGTGCCACCGAAGTTGAATAAATTAAAAGCGGCAATCATTTCACGTTTGAAGGTGATGGCGAATTTAGATATCGCAGAAAAACGGTTGCCTATGGATGGCCGCATTGGAATCCGATTGAATGGCGAAGATATTGATATTCGTGTTTCAACGTGCCCAACAGCATATGGCGAAAGCGTTTCCTTGCGTTTATTGCAAAAAGCTGGCAACTTTGTCCAGTTGAAAGATCTTGGCATGAGTGACCGGGACTTTGCCTTGACCAATAAATTAATCACGCGACCAAACGGCATTATTCTGGTGACAGGCCCGACGGGGTCCGGCAAGTCAACGTCGCTTTACGCTTTCTTGCATGAGATTAACAAGGTCAATGTCCGTATTATGACGGCAGAAGATCCTATTGAATATGAAATGAAGGGTATCAATCAGGTATTGGTTCACCCTGAGATAGGATTAACGTTTGCGCGTGCACTTCGCGCCTTTTTGCGTCAAGACCCTGACATCATTATGGTTGGTGAAATCCGTGATGGTGAAACGGCAGAAATCGCTATCAACGCCTCTTTGACGGGTCACTTGGTGTTTTCAACCCTGCATACGAATGATGCCGCAGGCGCTTTTGCGCGTCTGGTGGATATGGGGGCTGAGCCCTTTTTGGTGGCATCTGCGGTTGCAGGCGTGTTAGCACAACGTTTGGCGCGTCGCTTGTGTCCAAAGTGTCGAAAAGAGATCCCATTGAAAGAAGGGTGGTGGGACCAACCTTATGCGCCACCGCAAGATTTTGTTTATGCACCTGAAGGGTGTGATGCGTGTGCACACACTGGTTATAAGGGGCGTGGTGCTATTTTTGAATTGTTGGGTGTTTCCGAAGCGATTGGCTCACACATTATTGCGCGACACTCGTCTGCAGAAATCCGAAAGGCGGCAATGGCAGAAGGGATGACAACATTGCGTCAGGATGGATGGCGGAAAGTGTTTAATGGTTTCACATCGATTGAAGAGTTGATGCGTGTTACGGAAGATGCAAAATAAAATCGGCTTCGTGTAAGAATTGTATCTTCTTTAATTGTTTCAATTATGTTCTTTTCGTTTCACATCCTGTTTTTAACGACTCTTTTAATCGTTGTTACGGGTTTGTTACTATGGTCGTTAATCAAGGGTATCCGTGGAGGATGGTTGGCAACAATTCTCTTTGGTGGATGCTGTATTGGGTTACTTTTTCATCAGGCATATTGGCAAGTGCGCGGAGGGGGAAATGTCGCTTTAACACAGTTTAAGCGTAATCATGATTCGCGTCCTCCAATTCGGGAAGATTTGCGAGGTAAGCGCGGTCGCCTTTTAGATAGAAACGGACATCTTTTGGCTGGTCCAGCTGCAGAAGGTAAGTGGGGGCATTTGGCGCCTCTTGGACCATCGGCGTTTCATGTGATCGGTTATGATATTAAAGGCCGCGGAACTACCGGACTTGAACGAGTGTTTGCTTCAAAAATGTGGGGAGTCCTCCCGCCTTCCGGCCTGAGCGATTTTTTACAAACGCCAACACCATCGGATGTGTCATTAACGTTAGATTGTCGTCTTCAGCGTTTGGCATACGACTTGTTAGACGGGAGACGTGGGGCAGTCGTTGTGCTTAATCCGCGAACGGGTGAGGTGCTTGCCCTTGTATCATCGCCTGCTCCAGAAGAATCAAATCTACTTGTGGCAGAACGGGATCGGAAGAATACGCCGATGTTTAATCGAGCAACGCAGGGACTTTATCCTCCCGGTTCGGTATTTAAAATCTTTTCGGCGGCACTTGCTCTTGAAAAGGGAAAGGGTGGGCGTTATGTGTGCCCCTCCAAAGGGTGGGCTCCAGGTGCGTATACACGACCGATTCGGGATACGCATCCACAACAGGATGGTGTCCCCATTCCGATTGAGAAAGCTTTTGCAGAAAGCTCAAACATTTGGTTCGCTAAATCAACGCTTGCGTGTGGTTGGAAGGCGGTAGATGATGCAGTCGCACGATCGGGATTTCGCGAAGGAATTACATTGGCAAGCTCTGGAAGTTATTCGTTAGGTACTCGGGCAGGTGTAGTGCCTGAACTTTATGCAGCGCCTAATCGAATTGCTTATTTAGGATTCGGACAAGGTGATTTGCTACTTACGCCTGTGCATATTGCAGCAATGACGGCGACAATAGCAAATGATGGCCTTTATGCGCCTTTGCAACTTGAATATGGCAAAAAGAGCGCGTTAAAACGTGTATGGTCACGGCCTGTTGCGAAACGTGTGCAGGATTTGATGAAACACTCGGTCTTAAAAGGAACATCGCGTGGGATATCTTTGTCAGAAGTGTCAGTGTGTGGGAAAACAGGAACTGCTGAAAATAGTGGTCGTGATCACGCCTGGTTCACGTGTTTTGCACCTGCGGATGCGCCAGAGATTGTAATTACAGTATTGGTTGAAAATGGCGGCTATGGTGCTACTGCAGCACTTCCCATAGCGAAAGAATTATTACAAAATTGGGCTATAAACCGAAAACGATAATGTGTGGTCTTGGTTGTGTAAAAGTGAAATTCGGCACAAGTATTCAATACTTCTTGGGCAAGAAAAATCAAATTATGTTAAAATAATCACTTCTTCCTTTTATTGTAAGGAGTGATTTATGGGCGGATTTTTTGGCGTAGTTGCTCAGCAAGGTTGCGTTCCTGACGTTTTCTTTGGAACCGACTATCATTCGCATATGGGCACAGTTCGTGGCGGCATGGCATTTTTTGCCGGTAATACGTTTCATCGTTCAATTCACAACATTCAAAATACACAATTTCGTGTTTGCTTTGAGCGTGCAGCAAAGCGCTTTGCTGGGTTGAATCCCAATTATGGAATTGGCGTTATTAGTGATCATGATGATCAACCTTTGTTGGTGCGTTCACATTTAGGAATGTATGCATTAGTGTTGGTAGGATTGGTGACAAATTTGGCGGAAATTGTTGCCGAGCTGGAAGAAAAGCACAATACCCACTTTTGTGAATTGGGAAAAGAAGGTGAAATCAATCCTTTGGAAGTTGTTGCCATTTTGATTAATTCTCAAGATACGATTGAAGCTGGCATCCGTTACGCACAGACCCGGATTGAAGGGTCTGCCTCATTGTTATTATTATCGGCAAAAGGCATTTTGTATGCAGCACGTGATCGTTTTGGTCGCACGCCTGTTGTGCTTGGCGAAAAGGGTGATGGTGGTTATGCTGTAACAATGGAAACCGCCGCATTTCCGAATTTGGGTTACCGTCGATTGCGTGATTTGGCCGCTGGTGAAGTCGTAGCGGTTTCGTTGGATGGAATTCAAACCCTGATTGAGGGGTATGAAGAGTCTGCGATTTGTACGTTTCTTTTCATCTATTATGGTTACCCGGCAAGCACCTATGAGGGCGTTGGTGTGGAACGTACGCGTTATCGAAACGGTGCGTATTTAGCGCGTCGTAATCCAATAGATGCGGATCATGTCGCAGGCATCCCGGATTCAGGCGTTGCCCATGGTTTAGGGTATGCATTTGAGAGTGGTATTCGCTATGCACGCCCATTTGTTAAGTATACGCCGACTTGGCCCCGGAGTTTTATGCCGCCAGATCCCAGTTTGCGGCAAAAAATCGCCAATATGAAATTGCTTCCTGTGCCGGAATTGATTGAGGGAAAGCGCTTAATTTTTTGCGATGATTCAATTGTTCGTGGGACGCAACTTCGGAATCAGGTCGGGCGTTTGTATGATGCGGGAGCTAAGGAGGTTCATGTTCGTATCGCCTGTCCGCCTTTGCTGTATAAATGCAAATTCCTGACTTTTTCGCGAACGGAGAGCGTGATGGATTTGGTTACGCGCCGTTTGATATTGGAAATGGATGGTCCCGATGCGGATATTGAGCGTTATCGTGACCCGGATGGCGAACCCTATCAACGCATGGTGGAAGAGATGCGACGCCGTTTAAACATGACATCGTTGGCGTTCCAACGTGTTGAAGATGTTGAGAAAGCGATTGGCATCGGTAAAAGGATCTGCACTTATTGTTGGACTGGTGAGGATATATCATTGGGCGGTAAGGGCGGATGTAAAGGTCATTGCTCCTGTTGCGGAGATGTGTGTGCATTGCGTAAGAAGTAAGTTAGAGTGGGGCGACCGTGGCAAAAAAGAATAAAGTTCGCATTATTGAACAATTGGAAAGTTACGTTATCCCTTTAATTCAACAGGAGGGCGCGGATCAGCGCGTTTCGGCCTTTTGGCCGAAGGTTTTATTGGGCTTTCTCAAGGGGATTTCAAAGCTCTTTAGTGCTATTGTTTGGCTAAGAATGCGTTTCTTTGCAATCGGTGTATTGCGTCGATATCCATTAGGCTGTCAAGTTATTAGTGTGGGTAATGTGACTGCAGGAGGAACGGGGAAAACACCTGTTGTGGAAATTTTTGCGCGTGAATTAACGCTTCAAGGCCGTAAGGTCGCAATATTGTCACGTGGCTATCGTCGTAAAGAAAAACCTTTTTTGCAACGTTTATTTTCTGATAAGATTGAGCCACCCTTGGAAGTTAGTGATGGACGTCATGTCCTGTTAGACTCTGAAACAGGCGGTGACGAACCCTATATGTTGGCAAGCAATTTGCCAGGCGTGGTTGTTCTTGTGGATCGTGATCGTGTGAAATCCGGACGCCATGCGATTCGTAAATTTGGATGTGATACGTTAATTCTGGACGATGGCTTTCAATATCATAAGTTGAAGCATTCGCATGACATTGTCCTTGTGGATAAGACAAATCCATTTGGAAATGGGAATTTACTTCCACGTGGTGTTCTGCGTGAACGTGTTCAAAATATTAAGCGTGCAGATTTTATTTTCATTACAAAAAGTGATGGGAATTCTGCGAAATTGCGCAAACGTTTGAATGAATTAAATCATCATGCTGAAATTATTGAATGTTGTCACGCCCCCAAACGCTTACGTAATGTTTATGCTCAAGGTGATAAAGAATTGCAATGGCTAAAAGGGAAGCGAATCTTAGCATTGTCTGGTATTGCAGTGCCCCAGAGTTTTGAAAACTTTTTACGCCGTTATGGTGCAGAATTAGTAGAATGTGTCCGATATGCGGATCACCATCGCTATGCAACACAAGAAGTCATTAATGTGGTTAACCGTGCTGCTGATTTGGG
>JAFTHG010000268.1 GCA_017457555.1 Kiritimatiellia bacterium
CTCACGCGACCTCAACGAGGCCCTCGCGCAAGGTGGACGAGGCCCTCGTTGAGGTCAAGTCTGCATTTTTGACCCCAAAAACGGCCTTCAAACCGACCCACCAAGAGGCACTTTTTCGGCAAGGAAGCCGCTGTAGACGGGTTTATTTGGGGCGATTTTCAGCATAACTTACTACCCATCAAAGACTTAAGTGGATTTTACAAACGTTGCAAAAATGCGCTTTTTGGGGGCTCAAATGGGGAAAGGTGCGGCAAAAATGGCGCACAACAGAAAAAATTTTCAAATCGCTGAAAATCACAACAAAAAGTGAAAAAAGTGACCTTTCTGCGTATTTAAAAGCAGCACCTTTGCTCGCTGTAGAGCACCTTCTGCGTTTGACTATCTTTCAAGGGGGGTGTTTGGGTTCTGTGTGGGCGATGGGTTACGAGTGAAAGAGCCGCTATTTGGCGTGGTGAGGGTGGCCGAGGTGGCGGCAGAATGCTTGAGGGGGGACTGGCAAAAAAAGAACAGTGCCTGTCGGGCGCTGTCCTTTTCGGGGATGGTTTTCTTTTTGTGGGTGGTCGCAATGGCCGATTGGATGGCGACCATGAAGCGTTTCGAGACGGCGGCTTCGCCTCTCCTGACGGCTTAGATGGCCGATTTGGCGGCGGCAAGAAGGGCGTCAAGGCGTTCTTGTGTGCGGGTTTCGCCGGCCAAACGCAGGATGGGCTCGGTGTTGGAGGCGCGAACGCCAAACCACGCATCGGCCCAGTCCAGACGGATTCCGTCAAAGTCGGCTCGCTGGAGGGGGGCGCCCATGAGGGCCACTACGGCGGTTTCGACCCGGGCAATGGCGGCGGCACGGTCGGTTACGCCGTGTACATTCACCTCGCCGGAGCGTTTGTAGCGGTTGAGAATCGGTGCCAGAATCTGCGAGAAGGTCTGGCCTTTGCGTTTGGCATCGGCGACAATAGCCAGCAGGAAGCGTGCGGCGAGTTCGCCACTGTCGCACCAGTAGAAGTGACGGAAGTAGTAGTGTCCGGCCACTTCGCCACCGCACAGCCCATTCTGTTCGCGCAGGGCGGTCTTGGCAAAGGCGGCTCCGACACGCACCATCAAGGGGTCAAATCCCGTTTCACGCAGATTTTCCATCACGCCTCGGGAGGTGCGGATGTCATGCACCACGACAGGCGCCATGCCTTCCACGGGGAAGTGTTCGCGGAGCCATTGGGCAAAGAGCGGAATGAGGGCGTCCGGGGGAACAAATTCGCCCTGTTCATCCACGCACATCACGCGATCGGCATCGCCATCAAAGATGAGGCCCACGTCCAAAGCGTTTTGCTTTACAGCGGCAATGAGCTGTTCGCAATTTTCCATTTCCAGCGGATTGGGGCCATGGTGCGGGAAGGTGCCATCGGGTTTGGCATTTAAGAGGACGGCCGCCGAATCAAAGAGATCTTCAGCAATCAGCCCGGCAGCACCGTCAGAGCAATCCACGGCGTAGTTCAAACCGGAGATGTCACCCCTGAATGTGTTCAGCCATGCGGTGTATTCTGCACGGTAGTCGGCTTGGGTGACGGTGCCGGGGGTCGCGGCGGCCGGTGGAAGGTTGCCCGATACAATCTGTGCTTCCACATCGCTCAGCCCCAGATGGTAACCGCAGGGGCGCGCTTCGGCCTTGGAGACTTTGAGACCGTTGTATTCGGGCGGATTGTGCGAGGCGGTAATCATCACCGAACCACCGAACCCTTTGGCGGCGGTAAAGAAGTAGACCATCGGCGTGGTGGCCAGCCCCATATCGGTGACATCGGCTCCGGCCTCCGTCAAACCGCGCACCAAAGCATCCCGGAGTGCGGGCGAAGAGGTGCGGGCATCCCGGCCAACCAGTATGGAGGTCGCGCCCAACATGGCCGGCAGGCAGCGCCCTACCTGATAGGCCAGATCATCGGTTAATTCAGTTCCGTAAATACCACGGATGTCATACGCTTTGAATGCTGTCATTTGAAAACTCCTTTTCGTCTTTTACTCCACGTAACAGAGCAGACCTTTCAAGTAAAGCCCTTCCGGAAAGTTCAACGCTTCCACATGGTCTGGAGCTTGACGTAACTCCTGAATAATACGTAATGTGCGCCCGGCATCACGCGCTGCCTCGGCGACTACGGTGCGGAAAAGGTCCGGCGTGATGGCTCCGGAACAGGAGAAGGTGGCGAGATAACCGCCCTTTGCCACAAGTTTAATGCCCATGAGATTGACATCTTTGTAGCCGCGCAGGGCCTTCATCGTCTGGCTGCGCGTGTCGGCAAACTTGGGAGGATCCAGAACAACTACGTCAAAGGTGCGGCCTCGATCACGGAAACCGCGCAAGACCTGAAAGACATTGCCCTGAATAAACTCGGTATCCGCCTCCGCAAAGCCATTCAGCACGGTATTGGCACGGGCCAGAGCCAGAGCCGGAGCGGAGATATCCACCTGCGTCACCGCTTTTGCCCCGGCCTTTTGTGCGGCAATGCCAAAGCCACCCGTGTAGCAGAAGGTGTTCAGGAGCGTCTTTCCGACGGCATAAGTCGCTACAATGCGCCGACTCTCCCGTTGATCCAAGTAGTATCCCGTTTTGTGACCGTTCCGCACATCCACTTCAAATTGGACATCTCCCTCCTGAATCACGACACGTTCTGGAGGCTCCACGCCGGCAAGCAGACCGGTAGTCTGCGGCAAACCTTCATGGGCCAGTCCGTCAACATCGCTCCGGTCATAGAAACTGCTTGCGCCTGTCAGCTCCATCAAGAGCGGCACCACCAGCGGTTTTGCCCAAACGGCGCCTGCAGTGGCGAATTGCCCCGAGAGCACATCGGCATAGCGATCCACCGTAATGCCCGGCAAACCATCGGCCTCAGCATTAATGAGGCGCAGCGCATTCGTCTGAAAGCGCGCTCCCATCTCTGCACGAATTGCCAATGCAGAGGTTACTTTTTCGCGGAAAAAAGCTTCATCAATCGGCGCATCACTCCCGAAACGCCACATCCGCACGCGGATTTGTGACTCCGGCGACCAGGCACCCACGCCCAGAATATCCCCGGAAGCCGAGCAGATCCGCACCGGTTCGCCAATAGACGGACGCCCATCCACCGCAGCGATTGCACCGGAAAAGATCCACGGATGCCCCTGGCGTGTGGGGCGATCGCGCTTAGGTTTTAAGGTAACCGTGAACATCATGGGCTCCCATCAGGCTTCCAACGCGGCGGCCTGAGCCTCAAACAACTGGCGGCAACCGTCCTTTGCCAGCGCGCGCAAGGTGTCGAGCTGTGCCTCTGTGAAAGGTTCGTGTTCGGCAGTACCCTGCATCTCCACGAAACGACCATCGGAAGTCATCACCACATTCATATCCACATCTGCGGTAGAATCGTGGGCATAGTCCAAATCCTGCGTCGGCTCACCCTTGCAAATCCCGACGCTGATGGCGGCAACACGCCGCACAATGGGATTCTGCTCCAGCAGCCCCTGCGCCATCAATTTGCGAATGGCATCTTCCAGCGCAATCATACCGCCAGTAATTGAGGCACAGCGCGTACCACCATCGGCCTGTAAGACATCGCAGTCAATGGTGATGGTGCGCTCGCCCAGAGCCTTCATATCCACCGAAGCCCGTAAAGCACGCCCGATCAAACGGCTGATTTCCACACTGCGGCCATCCTGTTTCAACTTCTTAATGTCGCGGTCTTTGCGCGTCATCGTGGCAGAGGGCAACATGGCATATTCGGCTGTAACCCACCCTTCTCCACTGTCACGGCGGAAAGGCGGCACCTTTTCTTCTACACTTGCTGTGCATAACACCCACGTATTGCCCTGTTTGTACAACACCGAGCCGGCGGCATATTGGGTAAAACCACGAATAATTTCTACCTGACGCATCTGCTTAACACCTTTCCTTTTATCATTCATTTGAACAGATTCCGGTGAATGCTGCGTTCTTCAAGCGCAGCATCACTTATCCTGTTGATACTGTTGGAAGAGCGCCTCCACATCCACTTCTCCGGGAGGTGGGAGCACCTTTAATCTGAAAGAGCCCACCGAACGCCAAATCGGCGTCAGCGCTTTTTGGAAATCTGCGGCTAACTGGTCGGCATCAATCAAGCGTTGCTCGGTGATTTCGCGAATCAATTGCCGTCCCTCCTCCGCTTCATCAATGCCACTGTCATGGGCTGGCATGACGACACGGGCGACAAAGGTCTTTTTACTCACCAACCGTTTGCGGTCGCCAAAGGTATCAACAGAGAGCAAGCGAATCTGTGGCAAGGGCAGCGTCACCGTCTGCGTGGCGGCATCTGCGACAATCGCAGAGGGGTCAATCTCCGAAAGATCAAAGCCGAATTTGAGCGTATAAATCGTTTCAACCACCAAACTCTCATGGGTTGATTCCTTAATTGTCAGAATCTTCCACTTCATCTTCCGGGTGGCGAGTTCGGCAATTTGTTGATTCTCCAGCAGTTCACACACGCGCTGTTGCTGCGTACTGAAGAGCTGCTCCACCCACTGTCTGACGCAATCCAGTTTCAAGGCAAACTGAGCCACAGCGACCAACGCCAGAAGCACCACCACGGAGTGCAGCGCACCACGAAACCATGTCCAGAACTTACGCAACATTGCTCCTCCTCAATACTTGACGAAGCACAGCAGAAAAAGAACCACGGCGCATAGCAGAATGCACCACAGCACGCTGAAAAAGGAGACCTTACGCCGACGCGCAGTAATCTTTTTCCGTCTTTTTTTAAGGAAGTCTTTGAATCCCACGGAATACCTCTCAATTGAAATGACACTGCTGGTGACTGCGAATCGAATAGTAACACGGATCACACACGCCCGGCCGCCCCACAATAATGTGGTCAATCACGGGGATATTGAGGGTCTTCCCCGCAGCGATCAGCGTGTCTGTGGTTGCCAAATCCTCCGGGCTCGGGTCCGGATGACCACTGGGATGATTGTGAATCAGAATCACTGCGGCAGCACTCATCAGCACTGCTTGCCGAAAGACTGTCTGCACATCAATCACCGTCCGGGCGCCAACCCCCAATGTCAGCAATTCAGGACGGTCAATTAAACGGCGGCGGCGATCCAGATAAAGCACCCAAAAGCCCTCGCGATTGAAGTGTTTGATCTCGTCTATCACGAGCGCCACCGCTTGCGAAGGCGTTAAAATGGCGGCGGCAGGTTTATCCTGTTTGACCGCATAAATGCGGAAACCCACTTCAAATGCCGCAAGCAGAGAGGCGATTTTATCCTTCCCGATTCCACGCAATTCAGGCGTTCTGGAGATAAACAGTTTCAGTGAGCGGCTATCCCACGTACGGATATTATCCAAACCGCCAATGCCTTTCAGGAAACGTTCGGCCAAGTCACGCACATTACAGCCGGAAATGCCGGTCCGCAATAAGATGGCGACCAGCTCCGCATCCGTTAAAGCCTCCGCACACGAGGCCAACAGTTTTTCACGGGGACGTTCCGTTTCCGGCAAATCTTTCATGCGGGCGGCGGCACTGTCCGCATCAGACACTTTCTCGGAAAGGATGCGCCCTGCCCCAGCCGCTTTCGGCAATTCCGGATAAACCATCTGTGTCATTGTTGCCACACCTCCGCAACACGATCTGCCAACTGCTCAATCGTATCACCCGATTCGCCACGCACCCACGTTACCTCAAATTGACCGCGCAGATAAGTTTCCTGACGGCGCGCCAACTGACGGGTGCGAATCACAGTACGTTCCTTAGCCTCCGACAGCGACAGCGTGCCATCCAACACGCCAAAGGCTTCAGCATAACCAATGGCCTGAGCCGCAGTCCGGGACCATTCAGGGAAATGCCGGCGGACACTTTCCGCCTCATCCAGCAACCCGGCGGCATACATCGCCTCCACTCTTTGAGCAATGCGTTGGTGAAGGATGGCGCGATCCCACGTCAATGCCGTCAACACCGGTTTTTGTCCGCTCTCCCATCCTTTGGGAAGTACGCCGCCACCTGCCAGAATCTCCAGCGCGCGCACCAGACGACGGGGATTGGAAGGATCAGCAATTGTATTTCCCGTGGCGGCCAGACGGGCCTGGAGTTCCTCAAGAGAACAAGCCTCTAATTCTGCCCTTAAGGCGGGATTGGATGGCGGCGTCGGCGACAAGCCACGCAGGAGCACGCTAAAGTAAAGCCCCGTGCCACCGGCAACAATGCAAGGACGGACAAGAGCCTCGGCGCGTTCAGCCTCCTGCAACCATGCCGCCGCAGAGAAATCCTGTGCCGGCGTGACACAGTCCACGCCAAAATACGGCACTTCGCCACGTTCAGCAGGAGAGGGTTTTGCCGTGCCGATATCCAGACCCTGATAAACTAACATCGCATCCGCTGAGAGGATGGAGGCTCCCATCCGCTCGGCAAGAAGCTGAGCCACAGCACTCTTTCCTGTGGCCGTAGCTCCGGCAAGACAAAAACGTGTGAATGCCATCAGGACTCTTTTGTCCGCCACTGAAGAATCAATAGCAGAAAGACCGCAACGCAGATTGCGCTGTCGGCAATATTGAAACAGGGGAAATGCGCATCACCCCAGTGAAAATCCAGAAAATCCACCACATAACTGAGGCGAATCCGGTCAATCAGATTGCCAATAATACCGGAGAACAGCAGGCCGCCAATAGGATATGTCCACCGAGACGTTCCGAATAAAGCGCGCCAGAAACAGAGGCAAACAAGGATTGCCACGATGCCAATCCCGGCCAATACGTAGTGAAATCCCTGAAACATGCCCCAGGCTGCGCCTTGATTACGGACATAAGTCAATGCAAAACACGGAAGCACCGGAAGCGATTCGCCCAACAAAAAGGAGCGCTCAATCAGCACCTTTGTCCACTGGTCTACCACCAGGACAACCAATGCCAGCACAACAGAAAAGAGAATCCACTTTCGCATTAGCGCACCTTGATGAAGAGTAACAAGAGGATGGGTAATAAGAGAGCCTGTAACAGCAGAAAACGGATTACAACCTGCTGGCCCGACCACTTCAACTGCTTCCGGCAATGATCGTGCAATGGGAAAGTAAAGGTAAAGAAAATGCGCTGCAGACGCGTTGGCGTTTCACCGGGGTTGGGACGCACAACAGGATGACCTGCCAGACGCAACAAACGCAAACAGGCCAGTTTAACTAATCCTAAACCACCATTGATAATCAATATCGGCGCAATCACAAAGAGGATACAGAGATTTCCGGAAGCCAGTGAAGCCAACCCGATTACCATCCCGAACATACGACTGCCGGCATCGCCCATCAGCAGAGAGGAGGGATTGCAGTTGTACCACAGATACGCACCCGTTGATCCGGCAAAGATGCTGACCAGCACCGCCCACTTTGCAGCGGCATTGCTGTGCGGAATCAGCAAATAATCGGCGACGACACTGTGACCAATCACGACATAAAGCAAAATCGTCAACGCAACAAGCGACAACAGCGTTAGAAGTCCAGCTAAACCATCAATGCCATCCGAACAATTCGTTGTATTGATTGCACCAAAAAGGAGCGCACCTGCAACGGGGATGTACACCCACGCCGGCATTAACATCTCCGTACGTGTAAAGGGCCACCACACCCCCACAGCTTCACCATGGCACAGGCAGAAGGTGGCCAACATCGACACCGCCACGTCAAAAGAGCCCTTTTTCAGTCCACCCCAAGGAACATCCGCACAATCATCCAGATAACCCGAGAGCATACACGCATAAATGCAAAGGATTACACCAATATCCCAGCATGATTCCCAGGCGTAAATCGGGAAGAAACAAAGCAAAACCGGGATTAACAGGAGGGCCATTGCCATGCCGGTGCCGGTTGGCTTTGCCTTCGCATCCGTTCCGCCGGCGATAGCCATCTGTTTACCATCTGCCGTGGTCACCACCTTACCGCGATCAAGCGGGCAACGCTTTGCCAAGGTGGGCAGGAACCACCACACGATTAACGCCGCCGACAAGGCGCCTCCACCCATCATCACCACGTGCGACTGTAAGAGGCGAAACGGCCCCCATACTTCCCGTAACCATTCTGCAAGCAAATAAAACATACGTGTAACACCTTTTCTTTCTCAATCGATTTGCAATTCTACTTCCGGCAATCCTGCAAAAAGTTCAGCCCACGACTGCACGCGAATCACGCCATTCGGATACGATTGTTCTGGAGCAGAGGGCGGCGGACAGACATACGTTTGAATCTCTGCGGCCAGGGCTGCCGTTGAGCCCACTTTGGAATCTTCAAATGCCACAGCCTCAGAAGGTGCGACCCCGCACCGTTTCAAGGCTAACAGGTAACCCTCCGGGAACGGTTTCCCCATCCGCACATCATCCGATGGCACAGAACAGGTTTCATCCAGTAGCCCTGTCAGACCACAACGTGCAAGATTCGTGGTAATCGTCTGCCGCGGACTTCCCGAAACATACGCACATTTCACTCCCGCATAATGCAGACGGCGCAAGAGCGCGACACTGCTCTCAATAACAGGAGGAGCCAATTGAAAGAGCTTGTCAAACTGTAAACAGAGTTGATGGCCTAAGCGTTGTGCCGAAAAGCCGGCCAATGTTTCGGGAATCGCTGTGGCTAACGCTGCATACGCATCGGGCCACGCCATACCATACGTCAAGTGCATCAGACGTTGGGGGGATTGGCGATTGCCCAGCGTTTCAAAGACAAGAGATAGCGCCTCTGCCCAAAGACGCTCCGTATCAAAAAGTGTCCCATCCACATCAAAAAGGGCGACCTTGGGCAACGCCATCATTGGCGCACCTCCTGGCAATAAGTGGCAATCGGGCACCCCTGACACTTCGGCCCAATCGGACGGCAACGCGTCTGACCAAAAGAAACAAAAATGGCATTCCACGCCGACCAGAGCTGTTGCGGCAGACACTTACGCAGCGCCATTTCGGTTTCCAACGGCGTTTTGGTTTTAACAATACCTAAGCGATTATTAATCCGATGGACGTGGGTATCCACGCAAATGGCCGGCAAACCAAAAGCAAGTGAAACCACCAGATTCGCCGTTTTACGTCCTACACCCGGCAATTCAATGAGTTCTTCAACCGTGTGGGGAATCACACCACCGAAACGTTCGGCTACGGCTTGTGGCAAAGCGGCCAGATGTGCGGCTTTGGTATGGTAGAACCCAACCGGGAAAATCAGTTTTTCCAATTCTTCTACAGTCAATTTGCCAAGCGCTTCCATCGTTGGGGCCACCGGAAAGAGCCGCTCTAATGCCGCTGCAGTCGTCTGATCTTTTGTACGTGCCGAGAGAATCGTGCCCACCAGAATCCGATAAGGATCCTGCGTTTGTGCCGCAATAAGATCCATAATCGGCGCCTGAACCTCCGTATACGCCTGTGCCAAACGCTGATGAATCGTTTCATAATCAGCGCGTTGATAACGCGGTCGAGTGGATTTTATGCGGTTCATAATTATAATTCCGACAGAAAATCGGCAATATCTTCTAATGCCTGTGCACGGAAACGCGCCCCCTCTGCACGGGAAAGGAAGATGTGTCCGGCGCCTTCGTAGGTAATTTGCTTTGCACCAAAACGATAGGCAAAGGCATTTTGCTGATCTGCCAGGATGTCATCTTGAGCAGTAATCAGCAGCGTTGGCGGGATAAAGGAGAGTTGTTCTAAAGGTGACGCAGCATAGCGCAATGCTTTATCCGGGCAATACGCATCATAAAAATAGTCCATCAGGCGTGGAGATAAAGGCCACCGTTTCTGATAAGCCGCCCACGAACCGCTGTCACGCACAGGCAACAGCGTTGTCACCGCATAGACAAAGACGGCCTTTTGCGGTATACCTGCCGGCAAAGAACATAGCGCCAGATGTGCTCCTGCGGAATCACCACCCAGAAAAACCGGCAGGGCCTCCGTTTGCAATGTATGCCGCCAGAAATCAACACACCACGCATTTGATTTGGGATAGGCAAATTCACGCGCTAATGGATAATCGGGCATAACCACCGACATCCCCAAACGCTCCGCCAGGTCTCGCCCCCACAGAAGGGCATCTTCTCCCAATTCAATCATCCAGCCGCCCCCATGAAACCACACCAGCACACCGGACGCTTCGGGATGGTCAAAGCGTACAACACGCCGTCCGGAGAAGGTCTGTTCAAGAATGGCTGTTTTCATGGAATACCTGCCAGTTTATGTGTTTGAAGCGAGAGTCGCCACGGCGACACAAGCGGCGAAGCATTCAATTCGCCCAGAAGAGTAATCGCAGGATGAACGTGAAGCACACCACCGACATCACACGGAGAAAGATAGTAATCTTCAGCCGCAACAGCGTCACGCACGGAGCGGCACCATGCGGCAGTTACGTCCTCTGCAACCACCAGACGCACCTCATGGGCTCGGGTAATCATCAGTGGTGCACCCATTTTAGGGGATGTTGCGATATAATCCAAACTGGCACGTAAGGATTCCGGTGGCTCAATTGTACCATTAGTTTCAATACCCAACCAGTATCCCTGTGCTTTAAGTTGCTTAGCCAGAGGTTCCAAACCGCGCTGCAAAAGCGGTTCGCCGCCGGTAAAGATGACATTTTTGACGCCAGAATCAGCAATGCGCGCCAATAGAGCCTCGGTCTTCAGATGCACTTTGGGGCTGAAATCGGTATCACACCACGGACACTGCAGATTACACCCTGCAAAGCGAACGAATACACACGGCTTCCCGGTGTTGCGACCTTCGCCTTGAAGGGTGGTAAAGATTTCATGCAGAGCGTAAAGCATCAGGCCTCTGTCTGACCGGAACGTTCCCGAATCCAAGGTTGAATTTTAGCCAATTCACTACGCCATTTGACACCGTCTTCGCGCAGTTGCAGGAATTGATTGTACAGCGCCAAGAAGGCATCCACATAAAAAGCTGCGCGATCCAAACGTTCATCTGCGGTGAGTTTACGTTTGGCATCTCCGGTATCAGCTTCAATTGCCGGCGCTCCCGGAGCATTCATTGATGGCATTTCCGAAAAAGCATCAGCTTCTTTGGACTTTTTGGGCGGATCACATTTGAGCGAACGGAACGCAAAATCATAGCCATCAATCGTGGCACTCACAATCCAGTCATTGCGCGTTAGGGTCAACTTTGCGCGGCGTAATTTCTTGCCATTCCAAAGTGCGATACCAAATTCCGGAGTGTCCAAGGGCGTGCCATTCCGCAATACCGTTTCGTGGCAACCGGGTGCATCATCGCCAGAAAACATCAAGGGACCTTCAAACATCATCTGGCAACGTTCACCATCGAGCTCAAAGGTCGCATTCTCCTTTTCCCAACGGTAGAAGAGCCAGGTCAAAAATTCAGTACCGAGACGAACTTCTGGGGGAACCCCAACCGCTTCATTGGGCGTGAAATTAATCAGTTCCACGCTATTGCTGTCCACACCACGCAACCGTAATGCGGCACTCTCCGGACCGCACAGTACCGGCATACACCCCGTCGTTTCACGGAAAAATGGACATAAGACCTGCATTGAGGCATCATTCATTGCCCCTGCGAGTAAGCGTTCACGACGTAAATCAATCGCACATTCCATGGAGCCGAAGGAAGGTTGAGCACCTTGCAACAATTCTTCCGTAACGCGCTCTTTCACCTCTTGACGTGCAGCACGGGGAAGCGTTTCCCAACCACGCGCCTTACGCTCAATTTCAAGTTCGGCCAAAAGCGATGCACGCAATAAACTCGGTGGCACCTTCTTCTGTGCGGTCACGTGTGCGAACCACAGCCAATCCCCACGCCAGCAATGCTCTTCGGTCAGTTCCGCATCCAATGCGTGGCTCGGCCCCGCCCAACCATGCAAAGGTTGTTCACCCACCAGAGTGCTGATCGGCGGCAAAACGCGTTTGGCAAAGAGTTCCATGTCCGGTGGCGTGAAGGTCTTTACCAGATAAAAAGCGTGAAAGGTCATCGACCCAGATTCAAATCCCATACTTACTCCTCGGCTTCTGCGCTCATTTTTTCACGCAGACGTACTAATAAAATGGTCAGTTCATAGAGTAAACACATCGGCACAGCCATGATAATCTGCGACAATGGATCCGGTGGCGTGAGAAACATCGCCACCGTAAAAATCAAAATAATCGCAATTCCCCGGCGTGATTTCAACGTGTCGGCACTCAAAATACCCAACCAGCCCAACACCAGAAGAATCAGAGGAAATTGAAACGCCAGCCCGAAAGCCAGTAAAATCTTCAAAACAAAACCGATATAGGCCTCTACCTGCAAAATCGTCACGGGCACATTCATCCACGCATTAATCGCCATCAGTGCTTCCAGTGCGAGTTGAAGCGTGAAACTGAAACAAAGCCAGACGCCTCCCGTGAAAAGCACTACTCCGGCAATCAACGTTGACAGTACAATATTCCGTTCGTGACGGCGCAACCCCGGAAAGACAAAACGGAAGATAAAATAGAGCAGTATCGGCAGGGAAACGATGGTGCCACCCCACAACATCGTAGTCATAAAAAGCGAGAAGCCGACCCCCACCTCCAAGCCTTCAACCGAAACGCCCTGTTCCTGCAATCCAGAAGCGAATAAAGGTGCTTGCAGGAGCTCAATCGCCCAAGGCGAAAAAGGAGCCACAACCACCATTGCGACCACCCATGCGACCGAACAGCGGATGATACAATCGCGCAAATCAATAAAATGTTCAATGAATGGACGCGGTACATCCTGTGCATCGTCACGGGCACGTTCAGCCTCCGTTGAGGTAAAAAAGTGACGGAATGCTGTCGTAAAACGCGATTTGAAACGAGGTTTCAAGTGCGCCATTATGCACGCTCCCCTGCATTTCCGGCAGGATGCGAGGCTGTTTCAGCAAGTCTCTCGCCCGAGGGAACATCTTTACTCGCGCCGGAAGGCACCGCAATCGAAGGTTTATCTCCGCCAGCAGATGAGTCTACGGCAGACGTTACATTGGAAGTGGATGACCTCTTAACACCATCCAATGTATCAGCTGTCGGTTCTGATGCTAAACCGCCGGGAACAGGTTCGGTCTCCCAGAAATCATCCGGAGAAGCTGGAGGCGGTGCTCCGATCAACGTTTCTAAGTCGGCATCTGCTGACACCGCTGCCGGCAGAATCTCATCCGGCACCATTTGATCCACATTTGAAACGGCCCGGTTCAATGTGTCATCCACCACACGGTCCATGGTCATAATTTCCCGCTTGAACTCTTCGCTGGCACGTTTAAAGAGGCCAATCCAATGCCCCAACTTGCGCGCTGTTTCCGGAAGTCGCTTGGGACCTAACACCATCACGGCTACCAAAAGAATTACCAGAATTTCGGGAAACGATAACATCGCAACGTCTTCTTTAGACATTAAAAACACCGCGCGAACCTGCTCCGGAGCGCACCGGAGCAATCCGCGCAGCGTCATCAGGCGTGCTCAACACACGCTATAACTGTAACTTACTTGTAAGGAACGAACTCTGCGCGACGATTCAGGCGGTAAGCCGATTCATCCGCACCAGCCACTACAGGCTTATCTTCGCCGAATGCTCGCGTCTGGATGCGATTTTCTGCAATGCCCAACTGCACCATATAGTCACGCACACCTATGGCACGCTGTTCAGAGAGCGAGAGATTGTATTCATTCGAACCGCGTTCATCGCAATGGCCTTCAATAATCATTACGTGAGAAGGATTATTGAAGAGATACTGAGCCGCAGCTTCAGCCTTGGCGAGTTCTTCCGGTGGCAACATATAAGAGTCAAATGAGAAGAGCAGCGCTTCCAAGCCGGAATCCGTGACACGTGTACGCGTATCTTCAAACTTACCATTGTCAAACGCACCCACATTGGGGTCATTCGGGTCGTAACCATTCAAGGATGGATCATTCGGGTCGATTGTGGCACCATCATACGCAGCACCATTGACATCATCACCCATACCGTTACCGCCGGATTTAGTGGCGCAACCGGTGAAAATCAGTGCTGTTGCAGCGAGCAGCGTCAGGAAAAAAGAAGTACGCATGTCAGTAATTCCTATGGTTTGATTTAACTTATCGGCTCCAGGCCGGGTTCAACCACGTCCCCCGCCCAGAGAAAGGTTTGTAGGGTTCTTCGCCCTTTTCAGCCGCATCCAACACCCAAATGGATGTTTCACGGCCCTGCGTCCGAGCCGTCACCACATGGCGACCATCCGGTGCCCAAGACGGCGACTCGTATTGTTCGTTCACCGGCGTCAGATAACGGAGCGAGGATTCACCTTTGTTGGGATCCATTATCGCAATCCGGTACGGTGCGCCACGACGTGTGGCAAAGACAATGCCATTTTTGCTCCAGTCCGGTTGTACACTCTCGCCACCCTTCAACGTCAAACGGCGACTTTGAGCTGTAGCCACGTCCACGATATAAAGTTGCGGCGACCCCGAAGCATCCGAAACGTAGCAGATTTGCTTACCATCCGGAGACCAGCACGGACTGGCCTCGGCAGCCAATTTGGTACGGGTCAAACGTGTCAACTTTTTCGTGATGGCATTCATCACATAAAGTTCCGGATTACCTTGATGTGAGAGGATTATGGCCAACTGATTGGGATCTTTGGGCGATGGAACTACCCCTGTGCTGAGGCCTTTGAAATTCGCCAAGCGTTCAATAACGCCTGATTTTACGTCAGCCTTGAAGACTGCGGCATAACCCAGACGGTAACTCGTAAAATAGAGCGAACGACCATCAGCGCCCCAGCGCGGCCCCACAATCGGTGAGCCATCCGTAGTAATACGCTTCAGATTTTGGCCATCATAATCGCAAATGTACAAATCCTGAATTGCCTGTCCCGTATGCTTTTTACCGGACTGATACACCATGGCAAAGCGACTCTGCGCAATACCCTTTTCGCCGGTTGTAGCTTGAACAATCGCATCTGCCAATTCATGTGCATGCCGACGAGCCAATGTCGTATTCACAGCGGAGCGTTCCCAAGCAAATCGCTTGCCAGGCCACGATACAAAAAGTTTTTCGGCGACACCCGCTTCGCCCGATACCGAGCCATTCACCTTAACCTGTCCTGTCGGTGCCAAACGATACCAGCCACACCGCAAAAGGTCGTTCCGGAGTGTATTAAAGAACGTATGTCCGGCAGTTCCGGAAGCACTCATCCCTGATAACGTCAATGATTGGCGTGAAATACCCTTAACATTAACATCAATCACCGGAGCAGCAGCAATCACCCACGGAGCCAAACCAAGCGTAAGGCAAAATGTAAGAAAAAGAGAAGAAAAATTACGCAACTTCATAATCGCCACCATTATATCATAAGTATTCCCTTTATGGTGCACCCATTTTTATCTCTCCCGCTGTTCCGTGATGTGTCATAGTAATGTGCACCGAAGAAAAATCCA
>JAFTHG010000269.1 GCA_017457555.1 Kiritimatiellia bacterium
AAGGAAGCCTTGATTGCCCTGGCTCAGGAAGGTCTGGAAGGCGTTAATCTTACTATTCCGCACAAACAACTGGCGTTACCCATGATGGATGAGCTTACGCCGGAAGCTCAACGGCTTGGAGCTGTCAACACCGTACGCTTCAAAGCGGGTAAGATGTTAGGGCACAATACCGACGGACCGGGCTTTCTGGCGGCGGTTAAAGCCTGTTTTGATTTTTCTCCTCAAGGTCAAACCGCAGCCGTGATCGGGTGTGGTGGCGCTGGGCGAGCGATTGCATTATCGCTTGCCCACGCAGGTGTCCGCTGGCTGGGGCTCATTGATGTTGACCCCAAACGCGTCCAACAATTAGCAGCAGAAATTACGGATACGACCGAAACGCTGGCCGAAGGAATTACGGTTGACCGATTGGCAGAGGCTCATCTCGTTGTGCAGTGTTCGCCAAGTGGTCTTGAGGTAATGCCGGAGCCTGCTGCGCCTGCCGCAGCCTTTCGTCCCGATCAAATTCTGTATGATATCGTTATTCCGCCGGGAAAACCCGAAACGCCAACTATGCGCGCCTATCGTGAAGCTGGGGGAACGCAGTGTGCAAATGGTGTGCGGATGTTGGTGGAGCAGGGGGCGCTGTCGTTTGCCTTTTGGACAGATGGCATAGAAGCTGACAGAGAAGCGATGTTTGCAGCGGTTAACCGCGAGGTGCTGCATCATGACTGATTTTTTAATTGGGTTGTCGGAAGAAGATGCAACCTTTTTGATGCGTATCATCATCGGATTTGTGGTTTGCTTAGGGGCAATCATTGGCAGTTTTCTGAATGTGTGCATCTATCGCATTCCAATGAACCAATCGGTCAGTCGGCCCCGTTCGCATTGTTTCAGTTGCGGAAAGACAATCCTCTGGTATCATAATATCCCAGTGCTGACATGGTTTATCCTGCGGGGTAAGTGCGCCAATTGCAAGGCTCCGATCAGTTTCCGCTATCCTGCGATTGAAGCCTTTACGGCCATTCTGTTTTTAGCCGTCTTCCAGATGTGGGGAAATCCCGGACTCTTTGGTCTGAATACACTCTCTATTCCAGAACTGATTCCATTTTTCTGGCTTTTTGTTGCGTCAACAGTTGTTAATGTAATGATTGATATCGATCATCGGATTCTGTTGGATCGTATCTCTATCGGAGGAACGCTGCTGACCTTTGTTGTTGCCGTGGCTTTCCCTGCTTTGCATGGCAGTGACGTGTGGTATGACGGGCTTTTGCGTTCGTTTTGTGGCGCATTAACAGGATTCGGTGTTGGGTTTGTTATTGCGTTTTTGGGCGAACGCATTTTCTTGCAAGATGCGTTTGGGTTTGGCGATGTCAAATGGATGATGCTATTTGGTGCGCTTTTCGGTATTACGGCTCTCTTTTGGATTCTTTTGTTGTCATCTTTCCTGGGGCTTTTAATGGGAGGTGGCGTCTTAATTTATAATCGCTTTAAGGGGTATTCAGACGAACAGGCTGTCGCAATCCCGTTTGGTCCGGCTTTAGGAGTGACGGCACTGGCATGGCTCTTTTGGAGCAATCGAATGATGCGCGGTTTTGCTTCCGTGCGTGACTGGGTTTTGTTGCATGACGATCTCTTTATGATGACGTTTATCCCGCTGTTACTGTTGATGTCGGGCTGGTTGGTATTTCGTATTCGACGGATTCGTCACTATAATCGTGAAATGATGGCAATGGATGAAGCAGAAACATCACTTATGCCCATTTCGGACTCAGAACCGACAAACGAAAACGCGCATGAGCATGACTGATACCATCCTTTTAGAAGGTTTACGTGTGGAATGTATTGTGGGGGATTTACCACATGAACGGTCTTTTCCACAAGAGCTCTTTTTAGATGTGGCGCTAACGTGTGACCTTTCCATCGTAGCAAAGAGCGATCTCTTGACCGATACGGTGAACTATGTTGCAGTGATTGACGCAATCCGTGAAAAGTTAATTACAGCCAAATGCCAGATGATTGAGCGGGCAGCTCAAGTCGCAATTGATGCGGCATTTGCTGTAGATAAACGTATCACAGCGGTAAAGGTGACCGTGCGTAAACCACATGCGTTGCCGGGTGTGGTCGCAGGGGTTTCGTTAGCGCGTACACGGCAATCGTAACGGTTGCTTCACATAATCTAAACATTTAATCGCGGAGTTCGTTGTATGCAAATGCCAACAATCGCATTTCTGTTAGGTGCAGGCTTTGGCGAACGGTTACGTCCATTGACACTTTCAACGCCGAAACCGCTCATTCCAATTTGGAATAAACCGCTTTTAGCACATACTTTAGCGCATTTGGAAGCGTGGGGTGTTCAAGAGGTCTACATCAACACACATTGGTTGCCTGAACGGATGCGCGAGTTTATTGCGTCTGATTCCGGTAAGTTAAAACTTCACGAGTTGTTTGAGCCGGAGATTCTGGGAACCGGAGGATGTTTACGGGCACTGAAGCCGCACCTCAATGGCGCACCCTTTTGGTTGGTCAATGGTGATATTGTTTTCAATGCAGATCCTCAACCTTTACTTGATGCGTTTGAGAAATCTGGACATTTCGCCGCAGCTTGGCTTGAACCCAAACGTGGCCCACGCACAGTTGAAGTTGATTATGCGGGGCGGATTACGTGTTGGTCATCGCCAACGCCCGGGGTCGATCATACCTTCACGTTTACCGGCGTCAGCCTTTTAAGTGCTTCCATCATTGATTTTCTGCCGCAGGATAAAAAAATGTGCTCCGTGGTAGAGGCGTTTAATACGGCAATGTTTGCAGGGAAGTTTGTTTCCGCCTCAATTCAGAAGACCGCTTATTGGAATGATGCCGGAACGCTTCAGGCGTATTTACAGGTACATAAAGATGCGAAAAAGTTGCCTGAATTAGCACATTACACCACGGATGCGGCAATATTGCCTTCGCCAATCCTTGAATCTGTTCTGAATGGACTTCACTGGGCAATAGATGACACGATCATTATCCCATTGGGCAGACGTGGAAGTCAGCGCACGTTCTGGCGTCTGGTAAATGGAAAACGTGCTGTTATTGCGATTGCCTATGAAACGGAAGGGCGGGCGGAAAATGCACGTTATGCCGTCTGTGCAAAACTGCTCGCAAAGGCAAATGTTCCTGTGCCACGGGTATTTTTGGACCAACCGAACCTTCTCGTTTTAGAAGATTTAGGCGATGACACATTAGACCGGCACGCCAAAGCTATCCGTGAAACACTGGCGGATGCAAGAGAGATTGAGGACTCCAGTACATGCAACTGTGAGTCTGGCGATTCTCAACACGACGCTTGTGATCACGAGGGATGTACATGTCATCATGACCACGAAACGTCTTCGCATGCCTCTCACTGTACGTGTCATCAACATGAGTGTCATATCCCGCAGCATCCAGTACTGACGAAGGTGATGACGTGCTTAGCAATGTTCCATCAAGCAGATACCAAAGACTTGCCATTGGAACCAGCGTTTGATCAAGCGTTATATGATTGGGAAGTCGGCCTTTATGAAGCGTTCGTGGCGCCATTCCCTGCTGAAGCAAAAGCGGAATTAAAGCAACTTCAGGCTATACTCCTGGCAGAACCGCAAGTTTTGGTTCATCGCGACTTCCAGAGTTCAAATATTCTGTGGAAGAAAGAAGAGCCTTACATTATTGATTTTCAAGGGATGCGGCGAGGCGCTGCACTTTACGATTTAGCCTCTTTCCTCTTTGATCCTTATATCGATTGGGGAGAGGACGCAATCTCTGCTGCGCTAACCGCTTATGCAACCGCCACCAAACGGGATGTGCACGAATTAAAGGCACGGTTGCCGTATGCAACGGTTCAACGGCTTATTCAAGCCATTGGTGCGTTTCACCGCCTTGCTTCAGTGGGGCAACCTCGCTTTTTGGCTTACGTACCCATCGCACGCACACGCGCTGTAGCCGCCGCGGAGGCTGCACACTGCCCACATCTTGCCAACGCATTACGCGGTTAGACCGTTGCGTTTTTGAGTGCATCAATCAAAGAAGAACGTCGCGATTCAGGAAAGACAGAATCCTGAATCGAAGGACCTTTTGATAAAGAGGTGAGCGTATCAATCCAACCCGATTCGTTGTGATTTGGTTCTGAAATCTGATTGTTTAACGCATTGGCTATGCAAAACGACGTTCGTTAGGTTGTATCTTTTGATATAATAATGAGATATGCAAATTAGTAGTAGTTGGACGCTTTGTCATATTTTTGGAATTCCGGTACGATTGAATCTTTCAGTAGTGCTTTTGGCGGCGTATCTACTCTATCCTTTCTTTACACCGTCAGCACCACTTTTATC
>JAFTHG010000270.1 GCA_017457555.1 Kiritimatiellia bacterium
GCCTTGGAGAGTATGCTGATGCGTCAAGAACGGATGCTGGACGATTTGAATGCCGAGGTTTTGCGTTTGAATCGCCTCTTTGAACGTTTGGAAGGACGCTTTGAAGCGCACGAGGCTCGCCAGGAGAATACGCTCCTGTTGCGTCCCCTTTCTGAAGACCCACCACCTCCGCACTATTGATCTGACAGACCCACCGATTTGCACTGTTTCCGGAAGTACTGCTCGCATCAAGGCGCGTTTAGACGAAATGCCCTTGGTGACGGTTGAGGGAGAAGTTTCCAATTTCCGTCCGCCCAATGCCTCCGGCCACCTCTACTTCTCCCTTGTTGATGAAAAAGCCAAGCTGAATGCCGCCTTCTTTGCCTATCGGCAAGCCCTGCAAAAGCAGCTACCCACCTTCCAAAACGGAGATAAAATCCGTGCCACCGGCACCATTTCTGTCTATGCACCACATGGCAGTTACCACCTGAATGTCGAGCGGATCGAGCGTTGTGACGGGGTGGGCGAACTCCTCCAGCGCTTTGAACTGCTGAAACGCAAGCTCTATGCCGAGGGTGTTTGTGACGCAGATAAGAAGAAACCGTTGCCACTTTTGCCCAAGCGCATTGGGATTGTCACCGCACCCACTGGCGCTGCCATCCGAGACATCCTCAACATTCTCTCTCGGCGCTTCCCCAATCTGCACATTATCGTGGCGCCCTGCCGCGTACAGGGACCGGAAGCCGCCGAAGAAATCGCCACTGCGATTGAATTGCTCAACCGTTTTTTTGCCCCCGGACAATCAGATGAACCCATGGATGCCATGATTGTAGGCCGTGGTGGCGGGTCGTTTGAAGAACTCTGGTGCTTCAATGAAGAGCGCGTAGCCCGCGCCGTCATTGCCTCACAAATCCCTGTCATCTCAGCCGTAGGCCACGAACCCGACATTGCGATTACCGACTTTGTAGCCGATTTACGTGCACCCACGCCCTCTGCCGCCGCTGAACTCATCTGCGGTCGTAAAGAGGACTTTGAACAACGCTTGGCCGATCTGAAAGATCGTCTGCTGAAAGCTCTGCGTGTTTCCTTTATGGACGCCCGCAATCGCATCCGCCGTTGTGAAACCTCCGCACTCTTCCGCGACCCCATTCACCTCTTGGATTTCTATGCCCAGCAGACAGACAATCGGGAAAATCGCCTGCAAGCCGGGTGGGATCGCCTCCTTGCTGGAGCCAGACAACGCCTCGGTGACGCACAGTTGCGTTTGGAACAAGCCGGCGGCCACCTCTTTGAACGCGCCCATCGCACGCTGGATGACGCCACGGTGCGCTTGGAAACGGCCCTCACCCATGCCGTTACTCACGCCAATGCCCACCTCGTGTCGCAAACTGCCACTCTGAAAGCGATGGACCCCAAAGCCGTGCTCAAACGCGGTTATGCCCTCGTTTCAGATGCCTCCGGCACCATTGTCACCGATGCTACCACATCCACCCCCGGCGACGTGCTGAATATCCGCTTCGCCACCACCGCACTCACCGCTACCGTCATCGCCCCAGTCGCAGACACCATCCAGCCAGACGACTAAAGCATTCGTGCTTCACTTGCCACTTTTAGTGTCTTAGGGCCACTTACACTGGCAGACCTGTAGCGCAGGTTTGTCGGTTTTTTTGCCGTTTA
>JAFTHG010000033.1 GCA_017457555.1 Kiritimatiellia bacterium
CACCACGCAGTCAAGGGCCGGAAATGCCCCACGTGTGGTTTATGGCGCTGGGAATGGCTGCGGACATCGCCAAACAGTACCCTCCCGAAACGCCCTATGCCATCGTCTATGATGCCGGATTACCCTCGCAAGTCATTCAGAGAGGCTTGGTCGGTGAACTTGTCAATCAGCCGCCACCCTCTCTTGAACGTCCAGGGCTGCTCCTAATCGGCGCCTTTACCACGCGTGTATTTCCGCTTAACGGCGCCTTTGCCGGCCGTAAGATCTGGATTACCGGCAGTGACAGCGTGGTACAAAAAGCACGTCTTGCCGTGACAGACTTTGGCGGAATCCCGGTGATTCAGCCGTTGGTTCACTTTGACCCCATCACGACATTCAAGATTCGCCCCAGCAAGGCGTATAACCTCCTTGTCGTCACCTCGCCAACGGCGGCGCGTTTCTTCCTGCAACAGATGACCAGTCCGATCCAATTCATCCCCAAAAAGATCGCAGTGACAGGGCTAGGCACAGCAGAAGTGCTCTCCTTTTTGAATACAGACTTGATTATCCCCGAAAAGCACTTCTCGGCAAAGGGTTTGTTGAATACGCTCCCGACCGATTTAAGCGGGCAGAAGATTTTACGCATTCGCAGCGAAGAAGCAGGAACTGCACTCGCAGACGCACTTAAACAACGAGGTGCAAAGGTAAAAGATCTGCCCCTTTATCGCACGCTTGGTTGCTCGACCACCACGCCACCTCCGCACGATGTCGTCTTCCTTGCCTCTTCCAGTGCGGCGAAAGCATGGTTGGCATCCGATACCGATCACACCAAAGACGTCATCGCAATGGGAAATCCGACAGCAGAAGTCTTACGCAGCCAAGGCATTACACCCACGATTGTTGCACCGGTGCAGACGGTTACCGATGCGCTTTTCGCCTATGCAGTGAGGTCGCTCCATGTCTGAGTCCATCGCAGCATTAGCCACTGCACCCGGCATGGGAGGCGTGGCCGTCATCCGGTTGAGCGGTGATACGGTCTATGATATTGCCGATCGTTTAACCAAATTAACCGTTCCTCCGTCCCAACGGCGGCCCGGCACCTTTGCGTATGCTACGCTCTACGATGCAACAGGCGGTGTTTTGGATGATGCCATTCTCCTTTTCTTCCGTGCACCACACAGTTACACCGGCGAAGACACCGTGGAACTGCACGTCCATGGCGGCCAGGTCGTGCCGCAACGCGTCCTTGAGCGGCTTTGGGAACTAGGGGCACGCCCGGCACAGCCCGGTGAATTCACCAAGCGAGCCTTCTTAAATGGCCGGATGGATTTGACGCAGGCGGAGGCCGTGGCCGACATTATTGCAGCACGCAGTCCACGGGCAGAGCGGGCTGCACGAGCCAATCTGCAAGGCCGTTTAGGACAAGCCCTTGTGCCACTCTACGAGGATGTCCTCGCCCACTCCGTTCAGGTGGAACACCTTCTGGATTTTGATGAGGGAGAATTACCCGACGACTTCTTTGAAGCAGCGGCGAGACGGCTCAAACACCTGGCAGAACGCACACAAGCCCTACTCGCCACATGGCATGAAAGCAAGCTGATGCGCGAGGGTGCATTGGTCGTTTTGGCAGGGAAACCAAACGCCGGCAAATCCACCTTATTAAATCTGCTGTTGGGGTATGACCGTGCCATCGTCAGCAATGAGGCCGGTACCACGCGCGACTCGATTGAAGAAACCTTTTTGCTTGACGGCATTCCCATCCGTCTGACCGACACGGCAGGTCTGCGTGAGGCCCCGGGTGCCGTGGAGCGCGAAGGCGTCCTGCGGACAAAGGCGCTTCTGGAACAAGCCGATGTGGTCTTATATTTAACGGATGGCACCACGGAAGATCCTCCACCGGAAGAGGCGCTTGTCATCCGCACCAAGGCCGATCTTGTGCCCGTTGCATCCGATTGCCTTGCAATCTCCGCACAACAAAATCCGCAACACGCCCGTGAAACAGTTTGCCAAGCGCTGCGTAGTGCGTTAAAACTCTCGCAAGGCGAAACAGCGCATGCCACTTTGGCAAATGAACGTCAATTGGCTTTGTTAACAACCGCCGACCGCGCCTTGCGCGAAGCCATCCACGCCTTCAATCAGGGAGATTGGGGCTATGTGCCAGCAGCGCAACGACTCCGTGCAGCAACTGAAGCCTTGGGGGATATTCTGGGACGCACCTATGCCGATGACCTGCTGGATCGCGTCTTTTCAACATTTTGCGTTGGGAAGTAGTACGCTCTGACGGCACATCTTACGCCGCCCTCACCCAGCATATTTTTAGATTAGAAATGGATACTGACAGCCGACTATCATGAATTGATGTCACACAAGCGTATTTCAAATCCAATAAAAATCGGGTGCTGACAACCAGCACCCGATTTCACTTATACAACACTTGCGCTACGAACACGTTTCCGTTTTTTCTTTGCACATCGTGCACAAAAACCCCAAAGCGTGACAGCTGTGGTATGCGGTTCAAACCCATTTGGAAGTCCGACCTCGATTGAAACGGAATCCGGAATATCCATCAGGTCGCGCAATTCGCCGCATTGCGTACATTTAAAGTGGGCATGTTGGGAAATATTGCCATCATACCGCAACTCCAAATCCTCCGAATGCACCTTGTCAGCCAAGCCGCGTTCAACAAAGGCATGGAGCACATTGTACACCGTCGTACGCGAAAGCGAGGGCAATTGGGGGCGCAATGCGTTGTAAATCACCTCCACCGTGGGATGAACGGGATTTTTCATCAGCCACTCGTAAATTGTTACGCGCGCCTTTGAAGGTTGTAATCCGTGATCTCTCAGCTTTTGATGGGTTACAGAGGATGATGGTAACTCCGCCATAGCGTCCCCCTTCCGTTGTTTTTACTTGGTGAAGAAGCGCTTGAGCAAGCCTTCGAAACCTGCACCATGACGAGCTTCGTCCTTGCACATTTCATGCACGGTGTCATGAATTGCATCCAGACCGAGCTGCTTTGCCTTCTTGGCGAGGTCAAGCTTACCTTGGCAAGCGCCCTGTTCTGCAGCGGCACGGAGTTCGAGATTCTTTTGAGTGGAATCGGTAATCACTTCGCCCAGCAATTCAGCGAACTTGCAAGCGTGTTCGGCTTCTTCGTAAGCTGCCTTTTCATAGAAAGCGGCAATTTCGGGATAACCTTCACGCGTTGCCACGCGGGCCATTGCCAAATACATACCCACTTCGGTGCATTCGCCGGTGAAGTTCATGCGAAGGCCTTCGATGATTTCAGGATCAACGCCCTGTGCCACACCCACGCGATGTTCGTCAGCCCATTCCATCTTGCCGGTTTCAACCTTTTCAATGAACTTGGCGCCAGCGCAACCGCACTGAGGGCACTTTTCAGGAGCGGCATCACCTGTGTGAACATAACCGCAAATTGGACATACATACTTCTTCATCTGTTTCTCTCCATTGTGTGTTTGAAAACTGTAATGATTATAACACACATTTAGAAAACACCGCAATAGCAAAATTATCTAATTTTAAAATTTTTGTAATGAATACAGAAATCTCCTCTCTATCATCTATAAAAGTTCTCCTTTCCAACACCTTTGCGCCGTCAATTTACGTTATTTTCAATTATCCCCTATTTTTTGGTGTTACTTTATGACACAATAGAGCGTATCCTGCGTTGAAGGAGGTCCACATATGCAACATACCGAATCTTCCAGCCTGACAATCCGACGGTTCTTTTTCTGGCCACGCCGACTCTTTGCCTGTGCCATACTACTGACCGTTACATGGCTATCCCTCGCAGACAGTAACTCGTTGCAACAGCATG
>JAFTHG010000271.1 GCA_017457555.1 Kiritimatiellia bacterium
CACTATTAAGGGTGGTACCCTGAGCGGCAAGCTGAACTCCGTCTACACCGGTGGCTACTTCTCCAATGCTGCTACCACCATTAAGGGTGGCACTCTCACCGGTCCCGTGACCATTGAGGATTGGGCCGACAAGTCCTTCTCCGAGGCTGTCGCCAGCGCTTCCAACACCTACGAAGTTGCCGAGGGCTACAAGTGGGTCGCGCAGGACGGCGTCTATGTCCTGACTGCCAAGAGCTATGTCGCACAGATCGGCACTGAGAAGTCTGAGTCGGTGGCGGCTGCTTTGGAAGCTGCAAAGACTGCCGGCGTCACGGACCTGACGATTACACTGATCGGCGAGACCACTGCAAGCACTACCGACAGCTTTAATCTGGTGTATACGTCTGTGTTTGACAGTGTGACGATCAAGCAGGCTGATCCTTCTAAGGTTTACTACCTGCTGGATCTGTATACCGGTGCTCGCACCAACGGCGGCAAGTTTGTCTTTGATGGTGTCAATCTGACTGTCACCGAGCAGTATATGCTTGAGGGCAATGTGGAATTGACCAACAACGCTGTCATTACCTCCACCGGCGAGACAAACAGCTTTGTCTACTATGCAAATGTCACCGTCAACGCCGGTTCCAAGCTGAAGGGCGTTATTGAGGATATCCGTGGCGGCACCCTGACTGTGGACGGCGGCAAGACCGACGGTACCTACAGTGAGACCCCAGACCTGCAGGATGCCATCCTTGCCGTCAATTGGACAGACAGTAAGCTGGTCTTGAAGAATGGTGCTTATGTCAAGGTGAACTCTGCCAACGAAGTGGGTCGTCTCACGGTTAATGGCACGTTGGATATGTCTGCCTCGAAGTTGGATGCGTATCAGTGGATTGCTGTGAATAGTGGCGCAACGATGACGGTTGACGTAAAGAGTGAAGTGATCACTAAGGCTGTCACCGGCGCCGGCACAATCGCATTGACGGTGGATGCATTTGAAGGTTCACCCAAGCAGATTATCGCTGGTGATATGACGGGCTTCACGGGCACAATCACCATGGAGAACACCACGGATCTCGACCTCGCGTACACGGCAGATGCTACAGGCCTCACCATATTCAAGGTGGTTGCCTATGTCGGCGATGTGCCGTATGCCTCATTGGCTGACATCCCGGCAAATGCTACTGGCATTGAATTGGTGGATCGTAGCGCAGCGGTGGCAATCGCGGATGGCGTGGTGGCAACGACGGCTATTGATACGGTGGTTTCCGGTGGCGCTGCTTGCGATGTGGCGACCCTTTTGGGTGGCACTTTCGTCAAGGTCGATGGCAAGTTGGTCTACGACTATGACTTGGGTATTTCCCATGTGACTTACGTCCCGGGTGCAACTCCGGCACTGATGGTGACGGTGGCACTGGATGATCTTGGCGCAGATGCCCGTACCCTGACTGGGCGTACCCTTGAAATCCGCGCAGATGGCGAGACGGTGAAGGCAATCACCAGCCCTGAATTTGCTGCGGTCAATAGCCGTGGAGAGGTCATCCTTGAGGTGCCATTCCCGGATACTTTGATTGACGCAGGGTTACACTTGACGGTTCACGTCAAGGGTGACACCGAGTAATTTACTACAAAACCTAAACAAGATATAATACTGCACCTCTCCCCCTTCTGTGACCTACGAGCACAGAGGGGGGAGTTTTTTTATTGTTACCACCGCTTTCCACGCGTTGCACGGTTGACCACTGCGTTTTGCCAGATGATGGAGATGTTTATAGAAGGTTTGTCCCCTTTCATCTCTGTTATCCCTTTGATCTCTTCTAATCTCTTTATTTTGCGGAGATATTTCTGATGTGGGACAAAGGGAATTTAGGGATGATAGGGATTTCAGAGATCAGAGGTGATCTGCCGCTCTTTCAGGGCTGTCACTGCGGCGCAGTCACCTTTCTGTGTATTCTGTGGTTTCAGCTACACTGGCAGTGCTGCAACTTGCCACGTGCCCCTAAAAGCGAGCCCTGCGAGCGCGCTTGCCACTGTAGCGCAGCCACTTGCTTGACGCAGGTTTGGCGTTTTTTGCCTTCTTGATGTCGGTTTTTGCCCTGTTGAAAACTTTTTTTGATAGGGCGGCTTTTGGGGAGGATTTGCCGCTTTTTACCCTCAAAAGCGCCCTTTTTGAAGCGGTTTGCTTTTCAGTGTAAGTCTTTGAAACGCAGTGAGTTATGTTGAAAATCGCTCAAAATGAACCTGCCTACAGCGGCCTCCTTGTCCTAAAGTGACCGAGCGATCAACACGATTTAGCCTGTTGATAAGTCCAATTTCGCTGAAAGACAGGTATCACTTTCGCTGAAATTGCGGTTCAATGTCGCTGAAATTGCTGCTCAATGTCGCTGAAATTGACCCGCCTTTTCGCTGATATTTTGGCTCAAAAAGGGCGCTTTCCCGCCTTAAAAGTGTTGATAACTTCACCCACACACGTCCACGCCATTTGCCATCGCTACGCACCTGTGCTATCATCTCCATAGCGGAGCGACAGGAGAGAAGGGAGAGTGGTTTGTCGGATGAGGCAGGTTTTTAGTGGAGAATTGCGGTATATCAAATGAGGCGTGGGGCACTTCCCTTGTCAGAACTTCAACCGTCCTTACCAAACCCAGAAAGGCGTAGGGTCAATGTGCCTTTCTTTTCGGCATTCCTTCCTCTGAAAGTCACTCTTCTTACCCTCGCGGCACTATTGAACTCGACAGGCGCGTCCCCAATGGTGCAATATTCCGGAAACGCTCTTGGGGCACATTGAGTTAGTAGGGGCTTTTTTGTTATGCTATGGGCGGTGTCTGTGCCTGATGGAACAGGCGGATAATGGCTGATAATACGGTGTTTATGAATTTAACGAAGCGTGATGTTTTATCTTGGGCGGGTTCGGATATTACCGGGCAGGGATTGCAGTTTTTCCGCTCAGGTGCGGTGCAGGGCTCACGTGCACAAGGGAATGTGCTTGCAGGTTCGTTAAAAATCGGTGCGGCTCGGTTTGTGACGCGATTGACTTTGGGCGAGGGGAAGCCGAAGGTGGATTGTGTGTGCGCGGTTTCCAAGAGCCGAGGCGTGTGTGCTCATGCGGTGGCGGTGGCGTTGGATTGGCTTCAGCGGAGTCAGCCTGAGACGGGTGCTCAGGAGGGGACGTTTTCTGCTGAACGTGCGCCGACGTTGCATCAGATTACGCAGTGGGCGGATCCGAATGATTTGCAGCGTGCAAAGAATCTGGTGAAGGGTGGCGATGTGATTCACGTGGGCTTCCATTATCCGGAGGGGCATGCACGTGTGGCATCACTCACGCATACGACATGGATGCCGGTGACGTTTAAGTTGTTGCCGAATGGTTTGGCAGAGGGGACGTGTCCGTGTTCCCGGTCACGCGATGAAAAGCGGTTGTGCGAACATATCGTGGCGGCGATGCTGGCGGTGATGCATCTGTATGGCAGTGCGGAGCGGCGTGCGTTGTATGCTGCGGAGCGTGAGCGGATGCAACAGATTGCCACGGCGGATAATTTGATTTGCCGTGGGAAAGAGGGGACGCCAGCGAAAGTACGCGTTTTGTTGCCCGATGAGGCGGTGTTGATTGAGCGTTTTTACCGGAATGAGGTGCGGATTGCCATTCGCATTTTTGTGGGGGCTCAGGCTTTCAAACCGCAGGATTTACCCCGTGAAACGTACGCTTTTTCTGCCGGGGATCAGGCGTTATTGGATTTGTTGGAAGATATTGCCGGAGGGGCTTTCAGTGACACGATGACGTTGTCGGCCTCGGATTGTTTGGCATTGCTGCGCTGTGCGGCGTTGAGTTGGGTCGGTTTTGCGTCATCGCGCCAACAGTTAATGTATCATCCGCAAACGGTTTCAACAAAGATTCGTTTGGAGCCCTTACTGGAAGAGGACGCCCTGCGGCTCTCTATTGTGGCACCGGAAGAGGCACAGTTGCTGGTGCGTGGGGTGCATGGGCTTGCGTTGAAGCATGGGCATTTGGCTCCGATTGCAGGGACGCTGCCAGTGCCATATCAATCGGTTTACCGGAATGCAGAGAAGATTCCGCGCGAGGCATTTGTCCATTTCTACAAGAATGAATTGCCGAAGATGACGGCATCTGTGCCGTTGGATGAAGAGAGTGTCTCATTAGACCTCTTTACGACAACGCCGGGAACGCCAACATTTTGTCTGGAATTGGAGGGGACAGAGATTGCGATTTCGGCAAAACTCTTTGCTCTTTATGGCACACAGCGCGTGACGGTGGGGTCAAAGGAAGAGGTGTCGGTGCCGGATCCGGATGATTTCTATCACTGCTATGTGCGGAACCGGGAACTTGAAAAGGTGGCGCTTGATCGTGTAGAGGCCATGGGCTTTTGCGGACATAGCGGGCAGAGTCTGGGCGTGGTGAGTGGACGACGGGCAGTCTTGAATCTCTTGGGCGAACATCTTCCGGCGGCACGCCGGGCGGGATGGAAGGTGCACTTGTTTGGGTTGATTGAAAACAGTTTCAATGCGGCCGAAACGATAATCCCTGTGGTGAAAGTGACGGCAGACCAACCCAATGGAGCCTTTGAACTCTCCACCACGTATGATGCTCCAGAGGGCAAACTCACGGTGACGCCGGCTGAAATTGAACGCGCCATGGCTCATGGGAATGCCTTCATTGAGAAGGAGGGGCGTTTGGCCTTTCTGGATATCGGGGCGATTAAGACCGTGCGGGAAGCTCTGGCATCGTGTTCGGCACGGAGTGGATCCACGCCGGGAAGTTCGCGGATTGAGGCGGTACATGCACCCTTTATTGAGGCGGCACTCTCCAATTTGGAGGGGATTGACTTTGAAACTCATCCTGATTGGCAGAAACGTGCAGCAGCTCAGAACCGTGAATTGATGCCTGAAGCGGTGGATCTGGGTCGTCTGGAAACAACATTGCGTCCGTATCAGAAGCAGGGCGTTTATTGGCTGCGCTTCTTGGAAACGTGCGGTTTTTGCGGTATTCTGGCAGATGAGATGGGCCTTGGCAAGACGTTGCAGACGCTGACGTGGCTCCAATTACCGCGCGTTCGCGAAGCTGCCCGGCGCATTCCATCGCTCATCATCTGCCCCACATCACTGGTGGAAAACTGGCGGCGTGAAGCGATGAAGTTTGTGCCGTGGTTGCGGTGTTTGGTTCTTTCGGGGCCGGATCGCGCCAAATGGTTTGCCAGCGTGCCGGAACAGGATTTGGTGATTACGAGCTATGCCCTGA
>JAFTHG010000272.1 GCA_017457555.1 Kiritimatiellia bacterium
TATTTCAGATAAAAGATTGTCTCTTTCTGTGAGAAGCGCCTTATACTTCTTGTTTTGAGAAGTTATAGTTTCTTCTTGCGCATTTAATTCTTTTGCATATTCTTTTATTTGTTTATCCAAAAGGTTTACACTTTCGATGGCATTTTTGAATAGACCTCCAAATTCATCAAAAGCCTTTGCGTCATCCTCAAAAAAAGAACAACCAGTCGCTTTATGATAAAGTGACAAATAATAAAATGCTCGCGGGAAATCTTTCTTTTGGCGATAACTTTCATCCAATAAAGCACGTAACGCAGAAACGTCTCCTTCTCGAACGCGCTCCACAAGAAGGCTATCATTATCAGAGGCGAATATACACAATGGCGAAAATACAAATAAAACTGTCAATAGCGCAAAAAAGTAAGTTTTCATATCATTAATCCTTAAAAGAAACTCTCGTGAGAAGTATCGTTTAGATACCCGTTTTGCCAAAAGCAATCTTCGCAATATCCTTTATGATTGCTCGGAAGTGGTTTGGTCTTATGACATTTCTTACACGAATGTTCTAAACAACAGAAGTTTTCGTCTAAATGAATGTCACAAATAATGCAGCGCTGCAAACATAGTTCTGTAGCTGAAAAGTACTTTATGAAACCTTCCCCAACCAAAACATTATGCTGAGGGCAATAAATTTGCACGTTTTTCAATTTAGAAAATAGCCCTGCAAAAATCAATCCAAAAACAATCGGCCATATCAAAACCTTAGGCGAGAAAATATACTGCCAAATAGATTTATGACAAGCAGATCTCACATCTGTTCGCTGTTCAACGTCTGTCCACTTTTTTGCAATGTCCGAAAGTGGTAAAATGGATTTCCCGTTTGTTTGCAGTCCCCATAATACATGTAACTGACGTTTATTTGGATAAATACTCCATGTCAAACGATATGCATCAGGATAATGTCGAGGATCTGGCAAACGAAAACTGCGACATAAAGTACGCCTATCCGATGGAACACTTGGATCCTCTGCCCAATTATGTAATGTGTCAATCGCTTTCTCAAGTCGCTGTAAACAATTAACAGGAATACGCTTATGCTTTGATGATATACTATCATTTAGAACATCATATCCATTACTATCATAAACATGATACGTTACAAACGATTCATCTTCCGCAAGCACAGCAGTTGGGAAAAGAGATGGTTCAATCTCGTTCAATAGCCCCCCAAGTTCACCTGTAAAATAGGCATCTTGTGGTTGAACAATCTGATTAAAATTAACTTTATATCCTTCCATCTTTTACCCCACGAGAGCCTTACAATATGTTGTTCCATTCATTAAGATCTTCCAGTTGTAAACGCGTTGGACAATATTCGTAGGTGACTTACAATTCATTGTACTATTATCTACCACATCATTCATTGAAGGTACCCATAATTCAATATGTGTCTCTTTCAATAGAGGACGCGCATTCAACTCCTTTGCCAATGCTTGAAGTTGTTCGCGTGCAGACGTAGGATTATCTCTTTTATAGTCATGCAGATAACCCATATACGCTTCACCCAGTTTTTGTATTGATTCTGCAACTGATTGTTGGGGCTTTTCCTTACTATTATCCAAGAAAACAAAATAAATCAATGCAACATACAGTGATAATGCCTTTTCCTTGGGATATCCCTCCTCGCCAACGAGGGCTTGATTTATAAAATGTACCAGCCAGTCGTCTGTAAAAACATTAGAATCACGAAGCAACAAAGAATTACGGATGCCTTGGCTAAGGCCATCCCAATTTTTCTCTAAGTCCTGATTCTTCGTCTCTAAGTCTTTATTCGTTTGTTCAATAGTTTTTTTATCTTCTTGTAATTTTCTGTTGTCATCTTGAAGTTTATGAATAAGTTCCTCCTTCCGTGCGGATTCATGCTCCAAACAAGCCTTTTTATCTTCTAAATCTTTTATTCTCTTCTGATCAGCGCATCGCGTTTGACAGAATTCTTCTAATTTTGTTTCATGTTCCTTATTTGTACGAAGAGCGTGTTTACCACGACACCATTCATCTTTTAAACTCCCCAAAAACGCTTTTCCCTTGTTGAAGCGTTCTTTATGATCGTCCTCAAGCAGAATTAACTCCAAATCTAATTCGCGCTTTCCAAATTCTTCATATAGTTCTTTATATAAATATAACTCTTCTTGACACTGCTCGATATCTGCTTCTTTACTCTTAAGTTGCTCCTTTATTTTTTGCTTTTCATTACGTTCTTGTTTAAGTTCAGTTTTTAACTCTTTGTTTTCTTTAAGTATGTCATCTTTCCGAACTTCAACTTCTGCAGCATCTTTTTCAATCATGCTATTATCGGTTGTATTTTCAGCATTTTTTTGCGAGGGCTCCTCCTCTGTCTCTCTCATATTTGACGAACCGTCAATAGGATTTATTCCCATCATAGATTTAGACTCAAGAGAACTGACTGAGAATATGTCCATGGGACACTTATTACCACTAATAACAAAATCCTTTCAATTCAATCCGATTAAATCACACTACCGGTGTCTTGCCAAAAACCCGTTTGAGACTGATAAACTACAAGCTTATAGTCCGCCTTACAATCAGTAGAATCGCACTTCTTCTTCAGTGACACTAACTCCAAATATTCTGCGCGACTTTTCGAATCTACGCATCGTTTTAATCGTGCCACAAAACGATCTCGCGTCCATGAAACATCCTCATTTTTTGGAATTAAATAATAAACTGCTGATTGTAATGTTTCTCGTGTCATACGACGTGCAATAATACTTTGTCCAATGTAAATTTCTTGGTCTGTGATTTCGTTGTTAAAGATAAACGCCTGCCCATTCGGCCTTTGAAATGTTGACAAAAGCCCCCATTCACTCTCAAAAGTTTCCGCAAATCGCATTTTTTGGATATTCCATCCAGAGATCTTGCCATTTGAAAGCATATAGTTTAATGCAGCCCCCACAGCAGTTACACTCTTAGCATCTCGAATGGTATTGTCTATGATTTTCCCAGTCTTATAATCTTCTTTTATAAAAGGATACCAATCACCTGCATAATAATTCTTAGCACACACAATACGATCGTTCGTTATTGGAATAACATCCTGCGCCAACATTTTCAATTCAGGCAATTCAGACGTTTTTCCACTCAGAAAGAATAAATCAATATCATATTGTGCCGCTAATTTTCCCACATTTTCAAACGCATCATTAAATGACAGACGAATCAATTTATTAACAGTATCAATAGCGTATACGACTTGAAAATTCTCCCAATCAATGTCTGAAAAGTTTTGAAGCCCTACATTTTTCTTAAAATACTTCCAGTCTTCACCATTAACGCCAGCGTCATTAATTGTAAAATGTCCAGAAGGCGTTCCTGAAGCAAGTTGCTTCATTACTTGAATTGCTAAAGGTATAATGCACAGTTTTAAGTCTCGCACACACTGTTGAGTTAAAGTTGGCGTACTCTTTGCACCATGGAAATACTGCTCAACGCTACTCTTGCACTCTTGACTTAATCGATCAAAACAAGGGAAAATAACCTTTTCAATAATTCGACGCATTAACTCATCACCAGCCTCAGCATATCCATCACGATAAAGTAATGCAGGTTGTATCTCATTCTCATTATCACCAAAACATTCGTATTCTACAATTGAAACATCACTTGTACCACCCCCAATATCAAAATTCATAATACGAAATGTTGTTCGGCCATCTTCTCGTTCGCGACCTGCGAGACGAATCCAACTTTGACCACAATCATCAAACTTATGAATTTCTGAAAACACATATGGTAGCTGAGACGCAATTGCTTCATCTACATCCATATTCAAAGCAATTTGCCCTAGTGTATCAAAATTACTTTGCTCAAAAATTTTCACAGCATCTTCGCACCGCTGTTTATAAATTTTAATCTCATCATGTGTCCACCCTGAAGGATATGTCACGATCACATCCTTGATTTGATACGGAGTAAACGTCATCGCTGTTGAGGTCAAATGATTACACTGTTCCCATGCACGCTCAAGAATGCCAACGAGCATCCATACAAAAGTTGAACACCGCGGATAATTGGGAGCTGTTGGAGTCGCACATGGACGTAAATGTGCAGGCATTGTATTTGCATTGACATAATCACCTCGTTCATTCATCCAATAAAGCAACGGTGTATTTAATGGCGACGCGGTAACCTGATTCATCTCTGCAAAAGAATTTGGCACCATGCTCCAAACAACGGGCGTTTTCATCGTGTCAGCAAAATAACGCTTGGGCGAACTCTGTTGGATCTGCAACCCATTATCAATCATCTTACTAACTTCTTTAGTAGACAAACAGTCTTTAACCTCTTGGCCAAGCATTACAGGAGAGTAGCGAACAAACATTGTTGCCAATCGTTCTTCTTCACTGATATTAACAACTTCTTCTTTCCTGAACAATCGTTTCTGTACTTCTTGTTTATAGCTCTGTTGTGAAACTGTTTTTTTAGTATCAAATGGCGGTTGATGGAGCATTACCCATGATCCCGCAATCCCATGATCAACATTTGAGATGTCTGCGCGCGTAACGCCCATACTTTGTGTCGGTCAATTCAACAAAACAGGCTTGCAATAACTGCGCATACTAGCCACATCCAATATACCCGCAGGATTGTCCTTCAAAACGATTGCACTCGTTCGCGTATTGCCAATATCAATTACAACGTGCGCATCTAATGGTTTTTGCGCAATTCTTTGACGAAAACCAATTTCAACATCTACTGATAAAAGTTCAGACGTTTGTTTTTCATTCAATTCAAAGCTAATCTTTTTAATTTGACGAATCTCGCCATCTTTTGCATCGCAATAAACAGATTTATATTGAGGTGCCGAACGTTTATTTGAAGCTACTGCAGTAGAGTTATTTAAACAAAGTCCTCGTTTCAATGCATTCTGTGTTGGAGAAGTCGTTTCAATTGCCAATTCAATACCTAAGAAATTTGCGCGCTCCCCCTGAGAGTTTAATAAATGTTTAAGCGTTAAACGATAGCGAACCCATTCACAGCCCGGCGCAATACTCTTCCAGTCCCCTTGCAATGCTTTGTCGCGCAACGCATTCCTGATATCAGGCGTAAACAACGGATTAGAATGTAATTCTCGATGACGTTCCTCAAACTTTCCGTCTTCAACATCATCCCAAAAAACCTCATCAATAAGAGAAAAATCAGTTAACGAAGTTAATGAATAAAATGGGAAGAAACGAAATTGACATCCCGTATTTAAAATAACTGTCGGCATCCACTTAAAAGTAGTCATTGCTTAAACTCCTTCCTATCCTCGTACCTAATTCACCCCATAATTCGCAGTTGCTGTGCGATTTCAAAGAGTTCAATATCCCCTGGCAGATTCATAGGACGACCATTTAGCGTCATTTCTTTTAATTGTGATAATTCTTCCAATCGCGCTTTGAATGCCAAACATAAGCGTTTATTATAATCACATTCCTTCGCAATTTTAGAAGGTGCTCGCTTTGCATTACCACAAAGAAATGCATTATTCAATGCCATCGCTAAAAAGCCTCGAGAAACGTTAGGATTATGATTCCAAAATTCTTCTTTTAAAATGCGAACAAATGCGCCTATATCAATACTTGCAATCGCTTCTAGTAAAGTATAGAGATCAGCATCGGCAACAATGTCTTGAAGTTGTTCTCTCCCAAATAAAGCCTCTTTTTGTTGTGTCACCCAACGACAAATTTGAGTCTGTAAATATGCCTCTAATTCCTCGTTTGTTTTTGTGTGTGGCATTAGTGGAATTTCATCCAACATTTCAGGAGCATAAACAAAGATTGATTTTACAACAGAATTTAATTTCCGAGTAATATCAATAGTAGCATTCTGCATTAATCTCTTTATGTTCTCTAACACACGATTCACAACGATATTACGATTATGAATCTGTTCCTCACTTGTACTAGGTAATAGCCTTCTTAATTCTTGAGCAACACACTCTAAATTATCACCACGAATTGTTTTATAAAGGCTAAAACGTTGTTCTGAGGAGACCTCTGTCCTAAGAGTTTCTAACAAGAAGTCGCCACCAAGACCATCTGAAAATAATACATCGAACGAAGCTTGTCCTTTTTCAGTAGACAAAAAGCGCGACCTAAACGTAACATCATTTTCAAAAAGTGATTTCAATTGCGCGTTTGAACAAGGCTTAAAACGATTTGATGTAAAAAGCGGAATTACGCCCGGTGAAGAAACAAAAGCCAAATCGTTAACTTTGTCGCAAACCTCTTGTAAACCACCGCTTTGCACAGAAGCCGTCACAGTGTCAAGTAATTTCCCAAACAACGAAAAATTCACATAGAGCTTTAATGGAAGAGGTTTATCAAACGATGTAAAGCGATAAGGAGATAGCCATGCTCGAATCCCATTCACCAAGTCTACAGGTCGTGAATTACCACCTTCACGCGCCAAATCTATAAACATCACAAACGAGTCAATCAAACATTGTTCCGCTTGTGCATGAACAATAGAAAGCGTTTTACCCGATTTATAAACGCGCGAATAAATATCATTATCACTGCAATTTGACAAATCAATCTGATTTTCACGCCCGAGAGCTCCACCAGAAGCCTTATTCGTTACACCTGGTAAATCTAATAGATCCGTATGTTCCAAAAACTTAAAAAATGCTTTTGCTTGCTCGTTGTCCGTCCTACGAATTGGGACACGCAATTCCCCAATTAATGCTTGCAATCCTCCAAAATAACTATTAAATTTAAATTTCCCTGCTTTGGGCTTACTCTTCCTATCAGATAGAACAACGCCGTGCTCCCCTTTATACAACCAAAGATTATCTAAAATTTTAAGACGACGTTTAGCTAAATCACTCCCTGGTGATTCAACATTCTGATTATAAAAATTAACAACATTAATATCTTCTAATTCCTTAGCGACCCCCATAGAAACAAAAAACTTTTTTTGAGAATCATTGTCGGAAAGAAGTTCGTCAAACATTCCCTGTATCTTTGTTAAAGACTTCCATGTCTCAGTTATACGAGGATTTCCATTCCACAAAATGTACGCAACAAGTTCTTCTGCTCGCGAAAGAGATTCAATATATGAGGAATTTAAAATGTGTTGCCTTAAATTTGTTCCACGAGCGAATTCTCTAAATTCACTCCAAGATGAAGCCATATTCTCACAAATATCACATACCTCATACAATAATTCAAATGCATCACGCGATCCATTTCCAACTGCTCGCATCTCAAGCTTAGATGCCAAGTCCGTTAAAGTCCATTCGCCGTCCACTTGGCATTCCATACGATAGCCAACCGCAAGTGCATGAAGAATTTGTTTTCGAGTAGCTAAAATAACTTCTACAGGCGCATTCTTGTCAATCTCAAATTCATCCTCTGGTAAATAAAATCGAGTTACAAGCCCCGAAGCATCCATGCCACCATTGTAAGGATTAAAAATTATTGCTTCATCTACAAGTCGTTCTTGTTCTCCCGAAAAACGCACCCATTGACGATCAGGAGACCATGTTAACGCAGATGTTTCAGGTGTATCACCATCCAAATATTGTGATAAAAATGAAGATTTACCAGATTGAGACGCACCCCAAAATGCAATACATGCTTTATGAGATGATGAAGATGTTTCTACTGTATTAATCGCTTCTTCTTTTTGGATGGCCCCCATTATCGTATTTAGA
>JAFTHG010000273.1 GCA_017457555.1 Kiritimatiellia bacterium
GTTATCATAGAGGGGTGCACCCCCGGCTACCCTCTATCGCCCTCCGGGACGGATACACCTGGATGCTCTAGAGCTTCTAAAATCTCTAGGTCTTCTAGCAAAAGCTCCCTGCCATCCCATAAAATCCAAAGGCTCCCACCGCTGAAAGGGCAGCCCATCACCTCTCATCCCTTTTATCCCTATCATCCCTGAAATCGCTGCCATCCCGTGAAAAAGCGGCTCCTCAGCCCTGAAAGGCGGCAGAAGCGCGATAGGTATCGCCGCGATTTTCTCGCACGCTTTGTCTGTCCCTTTGTCGCTTTCAGGCGTGTCAGTGGGGGTGAGATGTGTTAAACTACCCTATTATGAAAGCGATTAAAGGTGTGGTTTTTGATTTCGGCGGTGTTATTTCCGCCGCACAGGCAACCGATTTTTGGGAGAAAGCCTATGCGCTTACCGGGTGGGATCGGGAGACGATTTGGTCCGGTTGGCGGAGACATCGGTGGCTATTGGACGCAGATTTCGTCACACCTCAGGGGTTGTACTATCTGATTGGGAAGGATTTGGGGCAGACACTCAGCGGTGCAACGCTGGATGAGCTGGCGCAGCGGGATTATGATTCGTGGGCAGTGCCCAATCCTGCAACGCTCGCGTGGGCCCAATCGCTCAAGGCCAGCGGTTTGAAAATCGGCATTTTGACGAATATGCCCACCTCGTTCATCCCGTGGTTTAATCGGGCGGCGGCTGACTTTCGCGCGCTGGCAGATGCTGAGGTGATTTCGGGCGCAGAACATCTCGTCAAACCCGATCCCGCCATTTACGCATTGATGGCTGAACGGATGGGGTTAATGCCGGAAACACTCTGCTTTTTGGATGATACACTCGCTAATGTCACGGCGGCGCAGACGTGCGGATGGCAGGCGATTCACTTTACCAGTTTGTCCGCAGCACAAACCGCATGGGCAGCCCTTTGCGCGCAACAGGAAGAAGTATGAAACGTCACGCCACTCCCACGACTCCTTCTTCTACTCAGAAGCGCCCCCGTAATCTCATCACGATACAGATTAAGGATGAGGAAAACTCTCCTTCTCCTATTCAGAAGTGCCGCCGTGTTTTCTTCCGGAATCCTGCATTGCAACGTCTGATGGCGTGGCTTTCACAGGGGCTTTTGCCGATTACGCTGGGCATTCTCTTTTTAATTCAGCTCCCGTTACTGATGAAATTGGGCGGCCGTGCGCTCTGTTATGCCGATTGGCACGGTGTGATGGAGGCCCTGACTCGCCCTGTGCCGGGCGGTTTGCTCCAGTGGTGCGGCGATTACTGCGCGGTACTCTTCCACTGGCCATGGTTGGGTGCGCTCATCTTTCTTGCCCTGAATGGTGCGGTTTATGGGATTGGTCGGAAGTGGGCCCGCCTCTCTCCGCTGGTGGCTTTTGTGCCATCGATTCAGGTGTTACTGCAGCTCACCTACTGCGGATTCAGCGTTTGGATTTTCAGTAATGCCGCCTTTCCGCAGTGTTATCTTCTGGAATGGGCTGCGGCGCTTCTGGCTTTGGGCGCAATAAAACGCTTTGGTGCCGCAGGATTACTGGTTTCGCTCCTCTATCCATGGATGGGACTGACGCTGCTTTTCGGCATTGTGGGAGCGGCATTTCTGCCCAAACGTCCGCTTTTGGAGCGTCTGCTTTGCGTATTGATTCCCATTCTCTGGGTCGTTGGCTGGAAGATGGGATGTTATGCCGACCCCTCATGGGTGAATCTGCTTAACACACAGACGTGGCTTCTCTTTGAAGAAAATGCGCGGATGTGGGATGTTTTGGCGGGGCTGGCGCTCGTGATGGTCTTTGGTGAGGGGGCGATCCGGCCCAAAATGGCGCAGATCTGGCTCCGTTGGCCGCGCCTTTCACCGCTCTTACCGCTGCTGGTGACGCTCCTGATGATCGGTTTGACCACCCTTCTTTTTGACCCCTTGATTCTCTACAGCATTCTGGCGTGCGAACGGAATTTGCGGTATGGTGATGGTCAGGCGGCGCTTGCTTTGCCGGAAAAGGAGATTATCGGCCATCGGATGTTGTCAGCCTACTACATTCATGCTGCGTGGCGTGCCGGTAAACTGGAGGAAAAACTCTTTGATATGCCGTGGACTGTGTCGCACCAGACCTCCACAATCGACACGATGAGTTTGGATGGTTACTGGCTGCTTTACCACTATGGCATTGTGCAATTAGCGCGACGGTGGTGTTATGAAAATGTCATCAAACTGGGTTGGAATGGCGACAACTACGCGCTCTTAACCAAAATCGCCATCGTCTGCAACGAAATGCCCCTGGCCAAACGTTATGCCGAGCAATTGAAGCGCATTCCCCTGCGGCGAAGTGAGGCGGAAACGTATCTCTCTTACATCGCCGGCTCGCCGATTCCAAAGAGCGACGAACTCTGGCGTATTGCCGATCTGCATCTGCGTTTGGCCGCCGATACAGGCTCACCGACCTTTGAAGGCGGTAAAAAACTGGAAGAAGGCATTTATAATCGCTACGCAGTTTTGAAGAATGGCAGCCGGGAGATGGTGGCACTCTATCTCTGTTCGTCGCTCCTTTTGCAAGATACCACGGCCTTTACCGAAAACTTTGACGTCATCCTGCAAGTCTGGCCGCAACGGCCACTGCCGCGCGTCTTCCAACAAGCCTTGCTGGCCGCAGCGGCGACGCTGCCACCTGACAAACAACCTCGCCTGACAGCAGACCTCTTTACGCCCGGCATGGTCGAAGCCTTTCAGGCTTTTCAGCGAGAAGCCCCGACAGCCGATCCGACGAATCCCACTTTCCGTAAGCGATTTGGTAAATCTTACTGGTATTATGCCACATTTCTTCAGTAATCCGGAGCCGCCTTGTGATAGACTATAGTGCGTAATGAAGAAACCGACTCCCACTGAATTTGACTTTGTGTATGCCGTCCGCAATACGGAGATTCTCCACGCTCCGCAGCGGATTCTCGATCCTTTTAATCAAACATCCATCGAATACACGCTCTTAACGCAGCCGATGGACAATCCGCATCAGACCTGTATCCGAGAAGGAACCTTGCAGACCTTCCCGCCCCATTTGCTCTTGCCGGGCAATCTTTCCACACAGGAATTGGAAGGTTTTGGCCCCGAAGCCGAAAAATATCTCAACTTTTTGCAGACGCGTGCCTCGCAAATCCGTATCTTACGTTACTCCTATCGGCTGCGCCGGGAAACCTATCGCGAAACGATTGTGAACGAACCGCTGGCGTTAGTGCGCGATCAAGCCAAGGAACGTCACGAGCAACGCCCCAATCCTTACGCCGCATTGGTGCAAGGTGTGGACGAACCCTGGGATGTCTGCTTATTGCATCTCTTTATGAAGTTGGTGCAAGCTTCTGTGCCCAAGGCTCTGGATGCCCTTGATCGTCGCGCAAAGGATCAATTCAAAGAGCACCTTCCCCAAGACAACCGGCAGGAAATCGAGCGCGCCTTCGCTGCAGCGCGTCAGGATACCACGCTCATTCCGCAGTTGGGCAAGCTGTTAAAGGAAAAGGGTCTCTTTGAAGTCTATCAAGATCGCTTCTTTGCATTATTGGATTAATCGCTGTAAAAGCCGCGAGCAGTGTATAAAAAAGGCACGGGAAACCGTGCCTTTTCTGTTTTATCAGCGGAAATATCGTCACCGCAATGAGAAGATAATCCCTTTCACAGGCGGCGCTTCCCAGATTAAAATATTCTCGGCAGTTGAAGCATAGGTGCCGGAAAGCGTGCGGCAAGAGGCCCAAATGCGCCGCGAAGTAGCCTTGGTCAATAGATACGGCGCGTAGTTAAATTGGCTCACACTGTCCGTTTTTTGAAGGGTAAAGGTATCTAATAACTGGATTTCCTCCACCTTTGTCCACGCATCATAGAGCGGATCCAACGTGGGAAGATCCGCTGTCACGGAAGTAACTTCAAGCGCTGTGAGAGAATCTTCTGCCAGACGGACCACCGCATTGGTTTGCGGCGTGAGGGTGTTACGCACTTCTGAACCCTGCAACAACGTGAGATCCCAGTCGGCAGTGAAGTTCAGCGCAGTCTTTTTAGAGGTAATCACCGTGTCACGGCAATCGCTTGGCAGATAAGATGCGTGAGCCACTACCAGATCTTCTCCGGGAGCAATGATATAAGGATAGGTCACATTTCCCTCGGCATCCGTTTCAGAAAAATCCCACGTCCGCGTGGTGCCGGTGTCGCGTTTCACTGCTTGCAGCACGTAATTGCCGCGCAACTGAATAGGTTTGGTGGTGGTATTGGTGAGGGCGATAGCCTTTGATGTGGTTAAGCCTGCGCCGGATTTGGTCCACAGAACGCGGGTAAGATAGAGTCCAGGGTCTAATAATCCATTCACCGCATTGGCGACATACACCTTGACTTGGCCCGAAATATCGGATTCATTCTCCGGCCAAGTGAACTGAAGCAGTTTCCATTTGGCGAAGTGTTCAATCGAAGCAAAGCCCGGAAAATCCTGCATCTCAACCCTAAAGGTATCCGATTTGTACTTGGTCGTGCTCCCATTCTCTGCGATATAATCTGCCGAGAGCGAACACTCCAGAACCGTTCCGGAGGGCATTCCCGAAACGGTGTATTGCCGCAATTGTGCCGTAGCCCCAAACGTTTCTGTGAGAAGCGTCTGGTCTACCGTGGTTATCAAATTGATATAACGCGGAGGTGTTGACGCCTTTACGCGGAAACGCAGCGCCGTATACTCCGCAGGTTTTAACGCTCCCACCAGATAATAGCTCCCTAAAAAGAGGCATCCTTTCCACGAGGTCGCGTCTGTTTTGAGAACGGCAAAGGACTTACACTCGCCAAAAACCTCTGCCGAACAGGATGTAATGCGGAAACCATTGGTGTATTGGGTGAGGTCATAGACATCCTTACTCACCCAGAAGCCCGATTCATCCTGTTCCCAATCCGGTGCCAAAACAATGTCATAGGTCGTGCTTTTAGGGCTTACCGCCACGGAAAGTGTATACGAAACCGGTGAAGCACCGGTGGCAAGCTTCCACGACAGGTCAAAGGAATCGCGCCCGACATTCTGTGTTTCAATATCCGTAGGCTTCGCATAGGGGGAAACTGTGATGGTGGTTTCAACGGTTTTCTGATTGCCTTGACTGTCCTGAACCGTCACTTTCACCGGATAATCGCCACTGACAGAGGGCGCTGTGAACGTAGTAGACAGCGGTACTACCGGATTAATAAAGTCAAGCGTTTCACCATTGAAAGTAATCTGTGCCAACGTATAATGGCCATTGCCGCCTTTAATCGCATTGAGGGCGCAGATAAATGTGGAGCCTACCGAGACAGTATTCGGCGTTTCAATTTCAACTGTAAGCTCCGGCAGGGTGCTTATCCACGCGATTGAGGCGATTTCATAA
>JAFTHG010000274.1 GCA_017457555.1 Kiritimatiellia bacterium
AACGGCTCTCTGTACCTATGATGACAACAACGTGAGTACGTTTACCACCGGTCTACGCTCACAGTCGACCGGTGGTTTAGTCAGGTCTGTATGGCGCGCGACCTTCATTCGCTTTGCCAATCTCTGAGAGAGAATCATCCGATTGTCCTTGTTGCCCCCCCGGGAACAGGAAAGACTACCACCATTCCTCCCGCCTTACTATCAGAGCCTTGGCTATCCGGAAAAAAGATTCTTGTTCTTGAGCCGCGACGCTTGGCTGCTCGACGCGCAGCACAATACATTGCCCGGACTTTGGGTGAAAAAGCCGGAGAGACGGTGGGATGGCGCGTTCGCTTAGACGCTTGCGTCAGTTCCAAAACCCGAATCGAATTCCTGACAGAAGGGTTGCTCGCACGCCGGATTTTAACTGATCCAGAGCTCTCCGATGTTGGCCTTATTATCTTTGATGAATTCCATGAACGATCCTTAGCGCTTGATACAGCATTTGCGCTGATGAAGGAAGTCCGCGAAACTTTTCGGCCCGACTTGCGCATTCTGGTAATGTCTGCGACACTCTCACGGGACATTCTTCCGGAGGCTGTATTTCTGGAAATTCCTGGAAAGGCGTATCCTGTGACCATTCAATGGTGTGGTCCTATCACGCCACAAACAGCCGTCTTAAAAGCGCTCCGGGAAACAAGCGGTTCAATTTTAGTTTTCCTGCCGGGCGAAGGGGAAATCCGCGCCCTTGCAGAAAGTCTTTCAAAGAGCCATTTGCCTGAAAACACACGCATTGCACCGCTCTATGCGGCACTGAGCCACGCCGAACAAGATCAAGCCGTTGCTCCGCCCCATTTGGGCGAACGTAAGATTGTGCTCGCCACATCCATTGCTGAAAGCTCCATTACCATTGAAGGCATTGAAGTCGTCATTGACACTGGGCTTGCTCGGGTTCCTCAATTTTCCTCGCGCAATGGGCTGACGCGATTAGTGACGCAGCGCATTCCGCTTGATCGTGTTACACAACGCTCCGGTCGCGCAGGAAGAACAGCTCCCGGCATCTGTTACCGCCTTTGGAATCAACTGGAAGAAGTCACATTTTCCAAGATTTCACAACCTGAGATTCTAAGTGCCGACCTTACACAAACCGCATTGCAGTGTGCAGAATGGGGCGCTCAAACGCTTGAATGGTTAACGCCACCTCCGCCATCTGCCTGGCAATGCGCGTGGCAAACGTTGCGGTCTTTAGACGCAATTGATGCGACAAACCGTATCACTGCGTTAGGGCGACGCATCATTCAATTTCCCGTCCATCCGGCATTGGCCGCAATGATGCTGAAGATGGAGCCTATTGATCGCGCGGGTGGCGCACTTTTGGCAGCAATTTACGCTGAGGGTGAACGTATTCACGCTTTGCGCCAATTGCATGATTTTCGCCGTGTTGTTGAAACGGTGCTTGAAGAACGCCCTCAGGCTATTTGGCAATTGGCAACGCAATGGGCTAAATCTCCCCCAATTCCCAAACTGCCACTTGAGGAATTACTCCCCTATCTCCTTTGGGCGTTCCCCGGCCATGTCGCCAAACGGCGGGACCGACAGACCGGCCGTTATTTGCTCTCTGCTGGATTTGGAGCCGTTTTACCTCAAGACTCCCTTTTTATCACCGCACCATGGCTTTTTGCCGTACGGATGACAGATGGCGATGCAGAAGCAATGATTCGTTGGGCCTTCCCGTTAACCGAACACGACCTGAAACGCATTCCAACGCAAACGCAAACGCGTATCGAATGGGACAAGACAACCAACCGTCTTATCGCAGCAGAAGAGGTCTGTTATGGGGCAATTGTTGTCAAATCCCGCCCTTTGACAACAATTCCTCCGGCCCTTTACATTGAAGCCGAACGCTGCCGATTACAGCATGAAGGTTTACCTTGGACGAAAACAACCCGAGCACTCACACAGCGAATTGCGTTTCTGAGAAAACATCTCCCAGAAATGAACTTTCCGAAAATGACAGATGCCACACTAATTGATGCGCTTGCGGAAAACCCCAAGCAATCCCTGCAAGCTGCTATTTCAGAATGTCTCGCTCAATATGGCCACACGCTTTATGAGATTGACACACTCGCCCCTACACATTATCGTGTCCCAAGTGGTTCAAATTTACCTATTCAGTACGATGCGGATCAACCTTACCTTATGGTAAAGATTCAAGAAGTTTTCGGCCTGACCGCCACGCCCAGGTTGGCAAATAACCGTATTCCACTTTTGCTCCACCTACTCTCACCGGCACAACGCCCCGTGCAAATCACGTCTGACCTATCCTCCTTTTGGAAGAATGGCTACGCCATTGTCCGGAAAGATTTACGCGGACGTTATCCCAAACACTACTGGCCGGAAGACCCTACGCAAGCCATCGCTTCTAAACGCACCCTTAAACCCAAACCGTAACACACATCCTTAAGGAACACCTGTTATGTCACTGCAAATCCCCGAAATTGTTTCTCTGGCAAGTGCCTTTTATGGTTCTTCCATCCTTTTTTCTGCTTTGGAACTCAATCTCTTTACTGTCATCTCCCAAACAAAAACGCCCACCCTTGAAACACTTGCACAGTGCTGTGCCGTTGACAAACGCGGTTTACGCCTCCTTTTGGATGCCGCCGTTGCCATTGGGCTTTTGACAAAAACAAACAACTGTTACGCCCTGACCCCTGCCACCGCAGCAACACTGGTTAAAGGTGCACCACACGATTTAACACAAGCCATTACCTACAATCGGGATGTCTATCCTGCATGGGGGCGCCTTACCGAATTTGTTCGTAGTGGAAAACCCGTTGAGCCCCCTGCCAAACATTTGGGAAGTGATGCCGAGCGCACACGCCGTTTTGCCCTCTCAATGCATGGACGGGCAATGGGAATTGGCCAAGCCGTCGTCCCCGTCCTCAATCTGCCCCGTGGAGCCTATGTCCTTGATCTGGCAGGCGGTCCGGGGACCTATGCCTTTTTAATGGCACAATCCGACCCGGATTTGCGCTGTGACACCTACGACCTACCCGCTATCTCTGCCGTAGCCAAAGAGATTACCGCCCCCTATGCCAATCGTATCACCTGTATTCCCGGCGATTATCACACCGACACCTATCCGGAAAATACATACGATGTCGTCACCCTCTTTGGTTGCCTCCACCAAGAATCTCCGGCTGATATCATTGACATCTTGAAGCGGGCCACACGTGCACTCAAACCCGGCGGCACCATTTACATTCTGGACATGATGACAGAAGCCGACCACACAACACCTCCCTTTTCAGCCCTCTTTGCCGTGAATATGGCCCTAACCACCGAAAATGGATGGGTATTCTCCACCGATGAACTGAACTCATGGTTAAAAGAAGTCGGCTTGACCAACATCTCCTGCACCCCGATTCCCCCTCCTATGCCCCACCTTTTAGTCAAGGCAACACGCCCTGCTCCATAAAAAACACCTCACACAAAGCATGAAAGGCTTTAACGCTGTCTTGGACGAAGAGCGCGGCATTTCCTTTTGCCAGTCGCTTCACTCCTTGACTTGACAAGCTCGTCCCCAATCGCCTCTTTGCCATGAAAACATGTGGCTGCGCCAGGGGCCGAAGCTCAAGGTTCAGGGCGGGCATTAAGCGTTCTGCCGAGGGGTGTGCATCACCCCCCTTCTCAATGTTTCCCCTCACGTCTCAATCCCACCCCAAACCTCAAATCTCACAATGAATTAAAAAGAAGCCTCCAACGGAGGCTTCTTTTTTGTACCATCACATAGATATGAACTTAATGATTCTGGGATGCAATTTGACGCTCCCACACCTCCTTGCACTTAACGCAGCGAATTGCAAAGGGCGCAGCTTTCAAACGTTCTTTTGAGATAGCACAACCACACATTGCGCAAATACCATAGGTCTTATTCTCAATGGCGCGCAACGCATCATCAATGGCACGTAAGCGTTTCCGGGTTTCTTCTGCACGCGTCAACATATCCGCGCGATTCGCCGAATTAGAGCCATCTTCCTCCACGTTTTCTTCATCCGGACGGCTCAAAGCATCATGGGACATAGCTGTTTGAAGTTTCGCCTTCTTTTCACGCTCTTCCAAAAGACGAGTCTTAAAATCTTCCAACTCAGAATCTTTGAAAGGCGAACGTGACGGCTGACGATGTGATGTCTTCTTCTTGCCAGTGTTCTTTGGATGAACCACTTCATAGTTGGGTTTCAATGGCTGACGTACAGAAGTCGGCGCAATTGGTGCAGGAGTTGCAGGTTTTTCTTTGATGGTAGGCTGACGTACACCTACTAACACCGGCGTCTCTGCTGCAGACTTTACCACTTCCAC
>JAFTHG010000275.1 GCA_017457555.1 Kiritimatiellia bacterium
GAGTTCTTTCTTCCAGTGGTGATACTTATCCGTAATAATGAGCGTTGCGCCACGTGCCAAGATACACTTTTTGTTTAAAATACAATAGGCAGCCGCAAATTGGTCACTGAGAGGAAAACGGAAGTGTCGGGAAATTCGGGTCGCTTGATAGGTTTCACCACCCTGTGTGAAGTGGAATGTCAATCGGGCGGTCTTCGGCAAGTCGCTTTCTGCAAATTCAAATTCATACAGATGGCGCTGATACATCGGCTCATCCATAAAAGATGTGCCATCCCTACTTGCCAGTAATTTCGCAGCAAATACCTTTTCGCCACACTTGGCAAAGACCTCTGTCGCCTCCGGTAAGCCGCTGAATTGGACAAAGGCGACACAGAGGAAAAGCTTTCCTTTCTCTGCACGCATGGAGTGCCATTGCAAGAAGGGATAGGTCAAGACATCTGAAATCGCGCTAAACGTAATGCCTGCGTCTTGTTCCAAATGTTGTAATTGTGGCGCTGTCCCATACTTCGTTCTAAAATAGGCTAACCGATGCTCTAAATAGACATTTTTGGAGTTCAAAATGAAATAATCATCTGCAAATTGGAACGCTTCAAGGTATTCCGAGTGACACTTTTCACGCTCGTCTTGTGATAACCCAATGTCTTCAGGAATTCCAGTAATACTTTTCAAATCCCATTGCAAATAATGTGACAGAACACACGCTACAAAGCGCGGTACACGTCCGAAAACAGCTTGTGCTTTTCGGACATAGGGCAAATAAAAATACCGCGGTGTCTGATAGAACATCGGGTTATTCTTTTGAAGAGCCGAAGTACCACTTTTACGTTTTCGATAAAAGTATTTACAACCGGTAATAACGCCTAATGCCGGCGATCTTAAAAGAAGGGTTTGAATAAAGCATCCATCTTCTGCATAGTTCAAATTTAAGCAAAAGCGCGTTCCCTTGATAACACTTTTCCGAATAAAGGTTGGCGCAACATTGCATTGAATAATTTCAGGTTCTTCCAGTAAATTAACGATACGAGTCCCCTGCTTAAATTTATCATTGGTTGGATGAGGTCCTTTAATTGCTTCAAAAAAGAAGACGGGAATTGTCGCGATGTCAACACCGGAAGGATGTGCGATGTAGAATGCCTTTACCTTTGAGAGCGTGTTCAAGGATAATTTGTCATCCGGATCCATGAAATTAAGATATGTCCCCGTGGCCACCTCTATCCCGGCATTGCGGGCAGAGGCAACGCCCCCATTCTCCTTGTGAATGACGATAATATTCTCCGGATACTTCGCCGCATACTCATCACAAATGGCACCACTGTTATCCGGTGAACCGTCATCCACCAAAATGAGCTGAACATGGTTCTCAAACCCGATATCCTGCTTTACAACACTTTCAATCGCTTCACGTAAATACGGCTCCACCTTATAGACTGCCATAATGATGGAGAAATCAAAGCGCTGTTCACAACAGGGGGGGGTATTCACTACTGATATTCCGAGCCGTCCCAGACGCTTTTCCAAGCGCTCACACGGCAGTGTGCCACACGCTGTTTGCGAGAAGCCAGCCTGAATCCGCGTCAATAACTGTTCATCAGTGGTTGTCACGGCATCAAAGGCGACATACGTGCCGAAGATCTTGCTTAATCCTTTTTGGGTTGTTTGTGCCAACGCCGGTAAGTCATCCAAAGCCCAAATCACACATGCCTTCGCTGGAACACGTGCAGCAAAGGTGGTATAAAAGAGTGACGACCCTGTAATATCAACAACAAGATCAAAGGGTTTTTGCCCCAGATAGCGCATAATCTCTTCCCGGAACCACGTTTCCGGAAGGACCTTTTGACCTTTAGGCGAAGCAGATCCCCATCGGCTGTAGAGCGACCACCGCAC
>JAFTHG010000276.1 GCA_017457555.1 Kiritimatiellia bacterium
CTCCGGCGGACAGTATTTGTTAGATGGACGTGATGTCACCACATTATCCTCAAATGCCCGGGCAGACCTCAGAAACGAACGAATCGGTTTTGTCTTTCAAAACTTTAATTTATTAGCCCGCACATCGGCATTGAAAAATGTGATGATGCCTTTGGAATATGCCCGTCAGCGGGAGAGCCCGAAGGCGATGCGTGCGTGGGCTGAACATTTGTTGGAGCGTGTGGGGCTGAAAGATCGCATGGATCATCAACCTTCACAGATGAGTGGTGGCCAGCAACAGCGAGTGGCGATTGCGCGGGCATTGGTGAATCGCCCAAAGATTCTCTTCGCCGATGAACCTACCGGCAACTTGGACTCCAAGACCTCTGAGGAAGTCTTGAAAATGTTTCAGGAGCTGAATGCCAACGAAGGTCTGACAATTGTGCTGGTGACGCACTCGCCAGAAGTGGGCGCTTTCGCAAAAGAAGCCTATCATATCAAGGACGGGCTGATGGTTGATGGAACGTATTAACACAGGGAAAGCACCTTCAGCATGAATCTTCTCAGACAAATTCTGGCCGCATTTGTATCGCTTCGACGGAATGTCTTGCGGTCGTTATTGACGATGCTCGGCATCGTAATCGGTGTGGGTGTGGTGATGACGATGATGGAAATCGGTGCTGGTGCTGCGCAGTCCATCAAGAGTTCGATCGCCAATATGGGCACCAACGTGATGATGATTTGGCCATCGGCTGTCAAAACGTCCGGAATCAGTTCGGGTGCTGGCGGCTCGGTGACGTTGACAGAAGAAGATTGTGCGGCTATAGCGCAAGAGTGCCTCTCCGTTGAAGCAGCGTCACCCTCGCTCTCCCGGCGCGGCATTCAAGCCATTGCAGGCAATCGGAACTGGACGCCTTTTACGGTCTATTCCGGAAATGAAGACTACTTTACGGTGCAATCGTGGAAGACGCCGGAAAGTGGCCGTTACTTTACCAAGCGTGAAGTGGATACGGCAGCGTGTGTTTGTGTGATTGGGCAAACGGTGCGTGACGAACTCTTCCCAGGTGAAAATCCTGTTGGGCGGGATTTGCGATTGAATAGTGTGCTCTTCCGTGTGATTGGTGTGTTGCCTAAAAAGGGCGCCAATATGATGGGGATGGACCAGGATGATACAGTGATTGTGCCGTGGCGCACCATGCGTAACCGCTTGTCGCGTTCGGGGTCTTCCGCAACGGGTTCCGCAGTGGCCACTTCTTCCACCTCGGCAGCTTCATCAACGAGTTCGGTTTATCCCGTGAGTACTACGACAATCTATCCGGCACGCGATAGTGTGCAAGCACAAAATTATCCGCTTCCCATCCGCTTCAATAACATTGATCAGATTACCGTTTCGGCCAAATCGCCGGAGCAAGTACCTGATGCTATCGCACAGATCTCTGAAGTGTTGCGTCGGCGCCACCGGATTCAACCCGGGATGCCGGATGATTTTATGGTGCGTGATATGTCGGAAATGTTGAAGACCATGACCTCTACGAGCGGCTTGATGACCTCATTGCTTCTGATTGTGGCGCTGCTTTCCTTAGTAGTGGGTGGCGTCGGCATTATGAATATTATGCTGGTGAGTGTCACCGAGCGCACGCGTGAGATTGGTTTGCGAATGGCTGTTGGCGCGCGTGGATCGCGTATTCTGTCGCAGTTCTTAATAGAATCGGTCTTACTCTGCCTGATGGGCGGTCTTGTCGGCATTGGAGCCGGTCGTTGTGCATCAATTGTCATTGCCCATGTGCTCCATTGGCCCGTCCAAGTATCTTTGCAAGCCATTTTACTCTCTGCGGGGATTTCGGCTGCGATTGGTGTGATTTTCGGCTTCTATCCGGCGTGGCGTGCCAGTCGATTGAATCCGATTGATGCTCTCCGTCACGAATAAAGGAAATACTATGTTCCCAGAAGACCTTCTCAGGGCCGCACGTACTGTCGCAGAAAATGCCTATGCGCCTTACTCCAAATTCACTGTTGGGGCTGCGATTATGGCTGATGATGGGCGTATCTTTACCGGTTGCAATGTTGAAAATGTTTCTTTCGGACTTACCGTTTGTGCCGAGCGTATCGCACTCTTTAAAGCTGTTTCCGAGGGCGTTCGTCACTTTACGGCTTTAGCACTCTGTGCACCGGAATCTGTTACGCCTTGTGGTGCGTGCCGGCAAGTCTTGGCAGAGTTTTGTGAGCCTAATCTGCCGATAGCGCTGACGACAGGTGCAGATGACACCATTCAGATGACCACATTGGGCGCACTTTTCCCCAGTCCGTTTGATACGGACGCACTCTAATCACCTTTCTGTTACTTTTGCCGATGTCTGAAACTGTTATTGCGAAACCAATTTGCTGGCAAGCAGAATCTTCACCCTCTCAGGCGATGTTGGAGGCTGTGTATACAGCCAAGCCATCGTTACATCCTACGGTGGCTCGCATTGCGGCGCGGCGTATCGCTACTCCGGATGCGGTAAAGACGTGGTTTGAAGACTTCCCACCATTGTGTGATCCCTTTGTCTTGCCCGACATGGGAAAAGCGGTTCAGCGTATTCGCATTGCACTGGAACAGCAGCAGACCATTACGATTTTCGGCGATTATGATACCGATGGTATCACGGCGACAACGGTGATGGTGCAGGCATTACAGCAGTGTGGTGCGAAAGTATTCTACTTTATTCCGGATCGTGAAACGGAAGGATATGGTTTAACGCCGAATGCGGTGCAACGCTGCTTAAATACGTTTCCATCAACGGCGCTGCTCATTACGGTGGACTGTGGGATTTCATCTGTTGCAGAAGTGGCAAACTTGAATGCGAAAGGTGTTGATGTCATCATTACCGATCACCATGTGCTTCCTGAAATGTTGCCGCCGGCGTATGCCATTGTTAATCCACGCCGATGTGCGGTGTCTGCTTTGCAAAATATGTGTGGTTGTGCGACAGCATTCACTGTGATTCGCGCCTTGGTGACGGATGAGCATTGTAAGAATTTCCTGGATTTGGTCGCTGTGGCAACCATTGCCGATGTGATGGCTCTAACAGGTGAGAATCGTGCCTTGGTGACAAGGGGCTTATGGGTGCTTTCGTCGCTCAAGTATGGTAATGTCGGACTGAAGTTATTGGCAGCGACTCAAAAGGTTGATTTCTCAAAGATCGCACAATGTACGCAAAAATCACACCTTCCTTTAGTAGAAACGGTGGCGTTCAATTTAGTGCCATGCCTTAATGCGGCGAGCCGAGTTGGACGATTTGAGTTAGCGTATAACCTTCTTAATACTGCCAAACCGCTGCCAAACCGCAATCCAACTCCAGCGGAATGCGCTCGTAGCAAAACGGCGGCTGCGATGTTGGTGGAGGCCAATAAGGAGCGTCGTGATATTGAGAAACGCTTGCGGGAGCATATTGACGGTTTGCAGTTGCAACCTGTCGGTAATGTAATCATTGCTTCCGGTTCGCAGGAGGAGGGATTTGAACCTGGGGTCTTGGGAATTGTTGCTGCGCGGCTGGCAGACAAATATCATTTGCCGGCGGTGGTCTGCTGTGTCAAACCCGATGGCAGTGCAAGTGGGTCCATGCGCGCCAATGGACCGTGGCATGCTGTCAAGGCATTAGATACCATTGCTGATTTGTGCGAACATTACGGCGGTCATAAGGCTGCGGCAGGATTTGCGTTGAAGCCGGGAGCCTTTGAAGCCTTTGCTACGCGCTTGCCTGAGGCCTTCACACAGTGTCAGCAAGAGAAAAATGTCAAGGCTTATGAAGAGGATATTATGCACCCCTTGGAGTCTTCATTCTACGCAGATTTGGAGTTGTTAGAACCCTTTGGCGCGGGAAATCCGCGTCCCATCTTTGCCAAGCAGGTGATTTTGATGACCTATGAATTACTGGGCGCAGAGAAGGCACATGTGTGGCTGCGTGTGGCAGAACCCGATGATGCGTCTGTCACGTATGATGCGATGTGGTTCAGTGGTGCGCGCCATATGCGATCGTGGCAATCGGGAATGCGATTGCGCCTTTTCTTTACGGTGTCACGTGATAAAACCAAGCCCAGCATCTGGAAACTCTTTGTTGAAGATGCTGTCCCAGTGCCCAATCCTTAATCTTTCCGATTGTTTAACAAAAAATGAGCCTGCATCCTTGCATTTAGCAAACGATGCAGGCTTTTTGGGGACGTATTGAAACTTCAAAACGCCTTAATCGGCTTGTCTTGATCGAGTTTTTGGGTCTTCAACCACGCCATCCGCTTGGCGATAGTTTCTTCATAGCCCGCATTTTTGGGACGATAGTAGGTCTTAGGGACGGTGAGATAGTCCTGCTGGACGGCGGTATCTTTGTAGTCATGCGGATAACGGTAAGCCGGAGCCTGCGCTTTTCCCTCTGCCTTGACGTGGACATTCTTCAGATGCTCGGGCACAGGCTGTACACGTCCGGAGCGGATATCTTCCATTGCTTCATTAACGGCTAAGTAGGCTGCGTTTGATTTGGGCGCAGAGGCGAGGTAGGTGGTGGCCTGTGCCAATGAAATGCGCGCTTCAGGCATACCGATGAATTCCACGGCTTGCATCGCTGCCACGGCCACGGTCAAACCACGTGGGTCGGCATTGCCGATGTCTTCACTGGCGGAGATGATCAGACGTCGAGCGATAAAGCGCGGGTCTTCGCCGCCTTCCAGCATCTTTGCCAACCAATAGATCGCCGCATCCGGGTCTGAACCGCGGATGGATTTGATAAAGGCGGAAATGGTGTCGTAGTGCTGATCTTCGTCGCGGTCGTAGGCAATCACGCGCCGTTGGACGCATTCCGCCATCACTTCCGGCGTGATACGAATGCTGCCGGTGTCTGCTGCCGGTGTTGAGCGCGCCGCAATTTCAAGAGCGGTTAAGGCACGTCGGGCGTCACCTTCGCAGATTTCCGCCAGAAAGTGTGCCGCCTCCGGCTCTAAGACGACCTTGTCTTCACCCAGACCCCGTTCGCAATCGGCAACGGCTCGTTGGAGTAAGGTTACAATATCGGCACTGGACAGCGCATGGAGTTCAAAGACCAGACTTCGGGAAACGAGCGGTGTGTTGATGAACATTCCCGGGTGGTGGGTGGTTGCACCAATCAGGGTTACGGTGCCATCTTCCACGTAGGGCAGGAGCACATCCTGTTGCGATTTATTGAAACGGTGAATTTCGTCAACAAAGAGTACGGTGCCGATAGTACCACGCAGCTTACGGGCATCTTCACAGATGGCGCGCAATTGTGCAACATTGCTCATCACACCACTGGTGCGCTCAAAGCGTCGGTGGGTCGTTTTGGCAATGACTTCTGCTAAGGTTGTTTTGCCGGTTCCCGGTGGCCCATAGAAGATGAGATTGGTGAAGCGGTCACTCTCAATCACGCGCCGCAATAATCGCCCGGGAGCCAGAATATGATCTTGCCCCACGATCTCCTCCAACGTCCGCGGCCGCATCCGAGAGGGGAGCGGTCCGAGCTTACGGTTGTCCGGAGTTTCGTTCAAATAGGGCGATTCGTCTGCTTGAAACCAATCATTCATAGGGCGTATTATAACGCAATCTGCCGCATTACTCCACCTTTATTAGGGTGTAACCGGCTGGAAGTGAGCATTCCCGATGTGATAGCGTTCTTTGGGTTTATCCAGACGCAGCGTGAGGATCTGCTGCGTTTCTGCTGCGGTGGCCCAGTGTGTGTAGACCGTTACGCTGACGGTTGTCGCTCCCGTGAGTGCTGTTTGACGCGATGCAAAGTAGTTGGTCAAGAGCTGATAGGTCCCCGGCAATGCCTCTTTCCGCAGATATTCTTCAGGCCCATAACCCGTGGTGACATCTTCTGAGACAAAACCACCGGTAGAGGTTCGGCGATGACCGTAATACGCCTCTTCACCATCGGGCTCAAGGACGTGCAGGTCAATATCGGTTTGGTCGGCATCCCAGCGCATGACAATCCGCAAATCCAGTGGTAAATCGCGTCGATAAGCGGCATCAAAGGCTGGAATCGTGGGCGCTTGCTGCTGCGGCCATGCCTGTGCTTCAATCCACGAGATGAGGCCATTCAGTTCTTCCAAGGCGATAACGGCACTTTGGAGGTCGTTACCCTGTCGGCCACTCCGCCGTGCGTGTGGCGCAAAAATGGCCTTTGTGAAGAGGGTGAGTGCCTCTTCCAACAGGGGCTTTGCGCTCTCAAAATGGTGCTGTGCTACCGCATCCTTGCCGGCTTCTGCCAGAATAAGGGCTAAATCACTGTAGGATTGTCCCTCTTCGCCACGGAGCGCAAGCACCTTCCGGAAGCAATGGATGGCGAGGGCGTAGCGTTTTGCTTCACGCAGACGCCATCCCATCGTGCGCCAGAGTGCCGCATCATCAAGTTTGAATTCTGCGAGATTGGAAATGATCCGTTCAGCGAGTTCGGTATTCTCGGTATGTTTGAAGAACCAGTCGGCGCAGTCCAGATAGAAGGCCGGAGCGTCGGCGTAGGTTTTGCGTTCCTTAAGACAGACGGCATAGGCGTCATCCTTGGGTGCTGCTTCAAGTGCTTTGAGGTAGGGTGTGTCCGGATTCCACGGTTTGAGCGTGACCGTGGGCGCAGGGCTGCGTTGCGGCCCTGTTGCAGTAATGCGCTTGCGTTTAACATTAACCTGAGGCGCAGCATTGCGGGATCCAACAGTGATTTCTGGTTGTCCGACAGGTGCTGGCGCCGCATCGTAGATTGCGGCTTCTTCTGCTTCGGAGGGCGTGC
>JAFTHG010000277.1 GCA_017457555.1 Kiritimatiellia bacterium
GGGTTGCTTGTAATCAAATTTATGCCAATGTTTGAGGAGAAAAGCGCCCCAGCACCTGAATCTGTTGAAGCCACAGTCCAGACAGAAGCAAGTGCACCCCTCACGGTTAAAACCGAGATTGAAGCACCTTCTCAGGTTCTCCCCCTCCCGTCCCCAACTCCAGTTAATGAATAACGGTGTTTTGGCTGAATACCAACAAAAAGACCTCCGTTTATGCGGAGGTCTTTTTGTTTTAAGTGATAAATGTACTCATATAATCGTATATGCGCCATCTGCAACGAGGATTGCTCCTCGCACATAGTTTGATTCTGGCCCAACCAAAAAGCGTACGACATCTGCAATCTCTTCTGGCTTACCAAAACGTTTCATGGGCTGTAATGCTAAAAAGCCTGCCAATCCTGTAGCTTCGTCACCGGTATCGCGTGCACCGTCTAATAGTCCAGGTGTCAGCGTTGTCCCTGGCGCGACGGCGTTCACTTTAATGTTATAAGGTAAGAGTGCCACAGCTGCTGCACGTGTCATAGACGCAATTGCACCTTTGCTTGCATGATAAGCCAAGTATCCCGGTGAGCCAACAATCGCAATCGTTGAGGAAAAGTTGACAATACTTCCTTCAATCTTTTGAGTAATCATACGTTTGGCAGCCCCCTTTAGAAAAAGGAACGAGCCAGTAACATTCACACGCATCACTCGATCAAATTCTTCTGCACTCGTTTCAAGTAGTGGTTTATTCAGTTGCCATGCCGCATCATTAACCAAGATATCAATTCGCCCGAAACGCTGTTCGGCAACATCTAAGACATATTCCACCTCTGCTTCTTGCGAAACATCGCATGGCACAAAGCAAATACGTCCTTCCGATGCGTCCGCGAGCGCCTGTCCTACCCTGACATCACAATCAGCCACAATAACATTTGCACCATCAGTGGTTAAACGATGCACAATCGCTTGACCAATTCCTTTTGCGCCACCTGTTACAATGGCCACTTTACCAGATAATGACGTTGTCACTAACATTGTTTAGCCCCCAATAAAATGGTGTTTAGACTGAGCGCAACTGCGCTTTCACCCACAGGATATCATCTAAGAGCCATTCCGAAAGCGTTTTGGTTCGCAAAGATTCCGGATAGACAAAATAAGTGTAGGTCTCAATTTCAAGTGGCCAACCGCCAGCGCGAACATAACGCCAAAACGCAGGCGTCAATACGCGGCGGGTTGACTCCAAACGAGAGGTACCATTCCACGCCAACGGCACATGGTAATGAATCCGACCACTCGCACCCAGAACTTTAGGAAGAATCGTTTCCGTCAAATCTTCAAAACAGGTCAAATCCGCATTCTCTTCTCGACGGCGGGTTTGATGAAGATACTCTTTATCAATGAACGGTTGCAAATCTTCTGCAGTGGTATAACGGTTAAACTCTAATGCCGCCGAAATCTGAATTCTGGCAACGGGGATATTGGCAGAAACGATGTTACGTAATGCATTTAAGGGATCTTCATATCCCACAGCAAAATGACAGGTATCAAAACAAACGCCAATATAATGGCGATACGCAGGAATCCAGTGAGGGTGTTGCCACAAACGCTCAAAGAAATCAATCGTTGTTTGCGTTGATTCCAGTAAGCAATCTGGCTCTGGTTCAAGAGCCAGACACATTCGTTTCCCGGTAAACCCTTCCAATTTTCGCAGGAAAAGAGCAATTGCACAGAGTTCTTCAAAGACACTTTCCGAAATCCCTTGACCTTTATCATACGCCAATGGCACAGTTGTCACACTGGTAGGATAATCCCCCATACGGGCGATTGGCAAGTGAGAAAGTGCGTAAAACAGATCACGCGTGTAGGACGTTCGTTCAGGTGAAGTCCAATCTGGCTGATAAACGGATGTTTTTATTGATTCATCATGAAAAGCCCCGTATGGGAATCCATTAATTCCCATTACCGCCAAATTATTATGCAATAGGAAATTTGAGAATCGTTTAACCGTTTCCGGCACCCGCAATGCCTTCGCTGCCTGGGCCCCAAACCGCAATCCTACAGGAAATGTGCCACGTTCACCCAAAACCTCGCGTAACGGAAGGGTTACGTCTTTCAATGCTTGCAAGATAGCATCAAGACTTTCCCCTTTATGTACATTCATACAGTATGTGATCGGATTCATATGCGATGTCCTTTTGAGCAATCTATGGTTATGACACTATTTCTTTAATGTTTCAGGTAGTTTGAATTAGATTCACACCCAATCGTATCCGTATCACGTTGCACGTTTAAGCGTAAAAATCGACAATTCGGATGAATAAAGACGATACGGGAAACCAATCCATGACGCACTTCCCGGCGCAACAAATAAACGTAACCCATTCGGCAACGTATAAAATCCACGAACAAATCCATTGTTAAAGCGCTTCATTAAGGTCGCCAAGCCAGGGAATTGCCCACCATGCGTGTGACCAGAAAACTGCACATCAACACCTAATTCATCTGCATTCACTGCAATACCTGGTTTGTGAACGAGCAGAAAAGTACACGCATCTTTTGGCAATGTCGCCATCATTGATTCTAAAATTGGCAATGACTCATAATTGGTTAATGACCGCGAATCTGGCAATCCGATAAGCGTTAATCCAGACACCGCAGCAGTTTTGCCATCTAAAACGGTCAATCCCAAAGCTTGATAATAACGAAGATAAGCCTCCGCCTCATACATAAACTCATGGTTACCGCTAATCACAAATTTGCCAAGTGGTGCTTCAATCTTTTCTAACGGAGCAAGATCCTTTTGACGAAACGCAATCTTGCCATCTACCTGATCTCCCGTAAATAGAACTAAATCTGGTTTCTGCTCATTCAACTGATTCACAAATCCTTCACACCATGTCTGCCCACGCCAGCAATCAATATGCAGGTCTGCAACAATAGCGACCCGAAGTCCTTCTGCACTGGATGGTAAGTTTGGAATCTCAAAGATATATTCTTGAACCGGAGGTTGACGGACAGCCAACCACAACATTATCGTACCTAATGAAATCCCAGCAATCAGCGGAATAGTGGGCGGGCACTTCACTCGAATCAGGCGTAATCCAATCCACAAAAGCGACACCACACCTGTCATCAATGTTATAATGTCACCCCACTTTGCAGGAACAAGTAACCAGAATGGTAACTTATCCGGACACATTACTGAGGCATCAAACAGTTTTTGCAATAAATAACCCTGTGCAGCCAAGAAAAAGAAAAAGCCTACGAGAATGCGACTCCATAATGGCAATTTCAACATTCGCACTGGTCCAAAAGCTGTTACTAATGACAATACGCAGAAAATCCCCCAGATAACCCTCAACGTCATTTGACTATCCTATTCTAATTCTAAATCAATTAATCTGGCGTAACATACGCCTTCAATTGCCCCCAAAAGCCACTCCGTTTGGGTACAGTTTCTATCCGGCCTCGCCGTTGACGAAAAATCCATTTCAATAAGGCCGTATCTTTAAAAGCGCGCCCCCATACGTTATGTCCCGCATTTTCGTATTCCGTATACTTGGGTTGAGCACCAAATGACGTTAATTTGGCCACCATCCGGCGGGAACAGGCTACTGGCACATTGACATCCTTGTCCCCGTGAAAAATCCAAATTGACGTTGTCGCCGCATTCTTTATTGCATTTTCTTGGAGCGAGCCTCCCCCACAAATTGGAACCGCAGCAGCAAAATAATCGGGCCAACGTTGAATCGCATCCCAAGTGCCAAACCCCCCGAGTGACAACCCTGCAAGATAAATTCGCTCAGGATCTGCCACGCCATCAGCAATCAACTTATCCAAATACTCCTTAACCGTGCGTAATGCCGGTGCAGGATAACGCGGTAATCGATAATCTTCTTGAAATGCAATATTCCGCACCCAAGCATTACGTTGCGTACATTGCGGAACGATATAAAGTGCTGGCGGTATATCATCATCAATTAATGCCTGACGATGAATTGGAGCAAATGCAGGTAAATGCCGTGCATTATCAAGTCCGCATTCGCCACTGCCATGCAGTAAAACTAAAACTGGTACGGGACAATCTGAAGCCTTATAATTTCGCCAAAGCCGAACAGGCATTGTTTCATTTAATCGATTAGTAATTATATTCGCTTCAAACATCTCTTGCATTGAGAATTGAGCAAACAGTGTACCTGCAACACATAGCATTAGTATCGCAGTTGAACTTCTCAATCCCCGAAGATGTTTCATCGACGCACCTCGATTTTTCCCCATTCTTCAAGCTTTGAAGCGATGAAATCAACACATTGAGCTTGTGCAGCTTTTGCATTGGCTCGAGTCACAGGAATCACAGGACCACAAGCAAAACGAACCGGGATTGTCGTATCTACCGGGCCAAAATCTTTTGTGTAACGTCCCACGCCAAGAAAAGCCGTTTGACCAACCACCGGCACTATGGGCACTCCTGCATTCTGCGCCAATTTTACACCTAATGTATTAAATTTACGACAATCAAAATACGGCTGACGTGTCCCCTGCGGATATAACAATACCGATGTCTTATCTTCTCGTAAGAACCATTCACCTTTTTCCAATACAGATTTCAAATCTGCCTTTGGATCTTTTCGACCAACGGGAATCATTTTCCGCGTTGAAAATGTTTGTCCCAATAACGGCACCTTCATCAACGATTCTTTCAATACAATTGCGACTTCTCCAAACGCCCCTACTAAAGGTGGGCAAGCAAACGTTTCATATAAACTCATATGATTACTCACCACAACCACAGGTCCTACATCCTTCAGCTTCTCAAAGCCCTCAATGATGACCTCTGTTCCCATACGCTCGGTTTCCCAAAGCAAATGCAAACCACATTCCTGCCAACGTTCATCCGTGAAAAGGCCTCGATGAGACAACCACGTCGCACGTGCCATTGAGCCACCTAAGCCACGGATATTGTACACCAACGACGTCCAAAAACCATTCTTACGCTGCTTCCCCAAACGTTCCACCGGGGTGCGATACGAACCTGTTTCACGAAATGTTTCAAGGAAATCCGTAATCTTTCGCATAACACTACTCCTTATTCTCAAATCAATCGTTTAATATCAAGCCTGTTTTTTACCACGAGATGGGAAAATACCTAAAAGCGCATTCTCCGCAATGACGCGAGTATCTTCTGGGAAATCACTTTTAACCATCCATTTCAGAAAGGATTTACCATCTGGAATAATCCCTTGTGCCAAGTCATATAACTTTGCACCTTTCTTCTTGCCGAAATTGACACATACTTCACCATTAATCCAACGCCAACGCCCCATCCGATCCACATTCAATGGATCTTGTGGATTAAAAAGCTTATCTAAGGCTTCAATATCCCTCGGCAAATCTGGATAACGGGCAAATTGTCCAATTAAAACATCTAACGTTGCTTGCGTATCTGCCATCGCTCCATGTGCAGCTTCACCCAAATCTGCACCACAGTAAAACTTCAGAGCTGCCGTCAAGTCACGAGGTTCGCGCTTATGATAAATCTTCTGTGCATCCAATAATGCGCGTCCTTCTGGATGGAAATTGCGAATCTCACATCGTAAGAATTCTTCATTCAATATCTGAGCATCAAAATAGCCTGCAGAAAAACCAGCCAGATCACATCCTTCAAAAAACATAAAGATTTCAGAAGCCACTTCGGCAAAAGTTGGACAATCTGCAACTTCTGCATCTGTAATGCCATGAATTGCAATCGCTTCAACAGGGATTTTCATCTGTGGATTCAACAACCATTCACGTTCGTCACGCGATCCATCTGGATTCAAACGAATTGCTGCCAACTCAATGATGCGATCAGCTCTCGGTGAAGTCCCGGTTGATTCAATATCAAAAACTACCAACGGGCGTCGTAAAGGCACTGGAAAATTATGTTTCATATCCCTACTATTTTAGCACACTCTTCTCCCTCACAACCGCTATCATGCCAGACAAAACAACGCAATTAAACACGGACTATCAGAACTCGTAAGTAAAACGCTATTCTGCCACGAAAAGCGCTCGTATATCAATTCTATAAAGTCTATACTCAAAAACGAACAATACAAAATTGAGTTCAAGCTTCCCATAATAAAAATGCGTATCACAAACCATGATACGCAATTCTAATTCGTCTTGATAACTACCATTAAAGCGATGCCACATCAAAGTTGGGCAAGATACAACTCGCAATCGCATGGTCAAACAATACAGTTGTCCTAATTGGGATACGCGTATTCCGGAATTTCGGAAAATGTTCTGCCCATGCCCCACACAATTCCATCTCCAACATTCCTGTCGCCGGATCTGAGGTGCGAATTCGCAAATCCGTAGGGGCAAAACGAATTCCCACCCCAAGCGCCTTTGAAATGGCTTCCTTTGCACACCAAAAACGCAGTACAGCAGTTGGTCCATCGCCACTTACTGTTGCCAACTCTTGTTCTTCTAATGTGAACACTCCACGTAAGAAATCTTCCGTCAAATCACGTTTTACGGATTCAACATCAAATCCAATCCGTCCTTGTGCGGTTGCCGCCGCCAAAATAAGACCTTCTGTATGTGCAATGGAAAGATCCACCGGTGCAGCGACCTGTGATTCCCAGTTACCTAATGGATGCGGCTTACCAAGATTATCTTTCCAAATCGCCACGTCTGCCGAAGATTCATAGATATTATAATTCTCTACAAGCAATCGTCTCACGGCTTCTTTTGCAGCGGTGCGCCCTAAAAGCCATTCCAAACGACGTGGTGCAACGCCACCCATCTGCGCGTAATTCTCACGCTCGTTTGCAGTCAAAACAGCCGAAGCCAAAGCATTCAACCAAAGTTCTTGATTGGAAATAAAGAAGTCTGGCGTATTATTGACATACAATGCGCCCACGATCTTCGCGTCCGTATCCGGTAAAACACTCGCCGGCAACGGCATTGTGATATAGTTCTTCGCAGGATTCATCACATAATCATGCAATGTCCTTACAGCACGACCGCCAACTTCTTCCCAGCCTTCAATTTGCAATATCGGATGCCCCGACATATCCGTCACCAGAATGTCTACTTGGAATGTTCGCACCGTCACATTTACTAACCGCAATGCACACCGCAAGCGCGTCCCTACCGGAACCATCGTAGCATAATAGCGAATCTTTTGGCATCGGAATGGCAATGAAATAGCGCCATGGAAACGTTCATGCGAACGCCAAAGTGGGAAGCCAGAAACAACCGCATCCAATAAGAGTGGCATCGTGTTAAAGAGTGGATTACGCGTGTGACGCACTGTTGCCGTACGGGCAGGCATCCGCACTTCATAATCCAATCCATTGTAGCCCCAACCGGACACCTTGCGAACATTCCGCAATAATGGCCCTTGAAACAGGCGTTGTGGGTAAATATCATGCGCCATCCAATTCACAGGTTTTGGACTGACCAGCGGTGGCGAAGTCAAACCTTCTTCCGGTTCAGGAACACTGTCCCCTAAAATAAATTGCGCTTCCATTGCGATATGTGAGGCATCACCGATGGCGTCTTCCGGATAAATGCGTGCTCGGACACTTTGTAGATTTCCTTCAAAAGCCCCCACCAATTCTGCCGTAACACGCAATTTGAGTGTGCCAAACTTAAATGAAAGCCACCTTGGTGCGCGCAGATGTTCAATTGTTCGCAATGCAAATTTTGGGAAGAGACGTTGCACCGCTTCTGCCATCAATTCTAAACCAGATGTCACTGAAAAAAGCGTCAAGCCGCGCATCTGCGGATCATGCATTGACACCCCGGATGTACCAATTGCATAATCATTCAAATAAGGATAGTCCTCCAAACGCAAAACACAACGCATCCCCAACATATCCGGCGTATGTGCAAACACCGTTGCGCCACGCAAAAGCGGCATTTCCAATCCATCACGAGGATGTTCCAAGTAAACATCATGCGAATGTGAAACACCAACCCCCTCGGCAACCACTGTTTGTTGCATACTCAAAATACGTGATACATCAATCAATTCCGGATGAATCGCAGGCAAATCTCGCAACAACTTCAATTTCAGCGTTTGCGTTGTTTCGTCTGCCACAGGCGTAGTGAAATCCAACCGTTTAGCATGATTGAAAAAACGGATCTTTGAATAGTCAATCGCAACACCATGTGCAGCAAGTAAGCCAAGTGCCTGCCCAATCTGCACACCTCCCGATCGATGCAAAATCTGCATTGGAATCACGGCTGGCGGTTCATCCGTTTTATCTGCAAGTACCTTGGAAATCAAAGGCGTCAAGAGTCCACGTGCACCAACTTCAACAAAGATACGGTAGCCATCAGCATACATCTGCCGAATCATCGAACAAAAGTCTAATGGCTCCGTCATTTGATCCGTTAAACCGGAAACAACAGCAGCCATTGACGTGGGCATTTGTTGCGCCGTCACTGCGGAATAAAAGGGAATCTGCGGTTCACACGTTACATGCCGTTCAAAGAACTGTGTGAAATAGTGCTGCAACACCCCTGCTTCACGTCCAGTATTAACAGGAATGACAAAGGGTTCTGCCACCGAAACCCCACCCGCTGCGCTAATGGTTGTTTCCAGTTCCGCCTTAAACTCTGGAGCCACAATCAAAACGCAATCATCATCAGTGAGCACTTGCGAAATGATTAACATGTCAGAGTGATGTGTTGCCAGCTCACGCAACGCAGCAACCGGCATTCCAGAAACCGTCAGTTGCCACCAGTCTGTAAACGCAGAAGGTTCTGTACTCAATCGCAACAGTAGCCGACCTGCATCGCGCAAAATCTGTACCAAACTAAGTTTTGGATTATGGTGCGTTGCGTGAAATGCTGAAAAGGCGCCTAACCCTACACCACACACTGCATCAGGTTTTACCCCGACGGATCGCAAGAAATCTGCAAAGACTTTACTCGCTAAATAGGTTGAAGCCGAGGCTAACAAAGGTAAAAAATCGCGCGACGCAGCAAGCGAAAGCGTATGTTCCGGAGCCGTAGAAAAGAGCCATTCGGAGGGTGAAGCCACATCACAAAAGCCGGAAAAGGCCTCTTCCATATCATCAAATCGCTGACGCACACCATCAAATGTCAGTGCCAAATCACGCATCATCTCCAAATGGAAACTACCCGTCCCTGGAAAAACGAAGGCAATTTTACCATTCGCATGCATCAAAGGTTTGCCGGTAAAGAAAACGCCCGATTTATCACGCATCCTTGTGCGGCCACTCCGCAATGCATTCAGCGCAAAGCGTAACTTCCGCACCATTTCATCCAATGACGTCACCCACAATCCCACAACATGACGATGCTCGCGCGCATCACAGGTCGCAGTATACACGACATCAATTAATCGCAGGCCAGAACTTTTCTCAATAAACGTGAGAATTCGTACAACTTCATCCGCCAATTCTGGGACAGAATTAGCACCTATCAGGCAGAGCACACCTTCAGAACGTTCCAGTCTCATTCTGCCACCTCCTCAAGAATGGCTGCACCTGAACGTCCTGTGTGCGAAATCGTTGAAACCGCCAACCGGCGTGGGCGCGTAGAAGACGCAATCCATGGGCGCGCTTCCTGGACCCAGTAATAAGCTTGTTCAGCCTCTCGCAAACGGAAACTTTCATCTACAGGTGTCACTGACGGCGGCAATACACGATGGCTGATTGCTAAAATCCCCTTCAAAAGCCCCAATGCACCAGCAGCAGTCATCGTATGACCAAACGACGTTTTTGCAGATCCCAATGCCAACAATGGAATATGTGCACCACGATTCACCGTCAATCGTTTTAAAAGCGCCTCTTCTGCAGCATCTTCTTGCGGAATCCCTGAAGCATTCATTTCCCAATAGTCAATATCCCGAAAGCCATTTGGAATACGCCGCAACGCACGGTGAAGTGCGCGCCGCAACGATTCTTCCAAGGCCTCCGGGCTCTGTGGAGGAATCCCTGAAATTTGACTGCATCCATGCAGTTTCGCATAAATAGGCGCACCTGCACTCCGTGCATCATCCAATCGACGCAATACAAAAGCTGCACCGCCCTCGCCTGGCAACGTCCCCGACGTTACATCCGTAAAAGGTGCTAATGACGTTCCCTTTGTAAAAGGCATCAATGCTGCTTCACCCGCCATCTGCGTCTGCGGAATCGGCGGTTGTAAAGCTAACACCACCGCCACATCACACTGCCGTTGCCGCAAGGCATTCGCAGCTGCCTCTAAACCCGCAAAAACCGAGCTCTCCCCTGCAGTGCAAAGACTCGCAGTATCACAAGCACTAACCGTCTGTGCCAAAGCTCGCACAACGCCATCTCCACGCGCCAATGCTAATTGACGACGCTTCAACAAAGGTAAGGTGTTGGTAATTTCCGTTCGAAGCGCATCCATTTGCTCGTAAGAAGCATCAGGAAAGAAACGCTGTAACGTTCCTAAAATCTGTCCAACCGCATTGGCATGCCACAACCAATTGACCAGTGCCGGATTCAAGCCTGCATCATACCCGACATAAAGCGAAATACGATCCGTCTGATTCGTCCCCGGTTGCAAGCCTGCATCACACAGCGCATCATGCAACAATTGCGCAGCGAACCAAAAGTCTGTATTATCCCCAATACCCAAATCTGGTGGCAGTGGAATATGATCCGCCCGACACGAAAAGCAATCATCTAATGCAGCACACGCTTCTGGCAATGGACAACCATCAAAAAGCTCTTCTGCCGTATGTCCATCTGCTGTTTCGGGAAGCATTGTAAAGAAATTCCGTTTACGCAAGATCGCTTTCCAAATCTCACGCGGCGTTGTTGCTCGGGCGAAACAACCGCTCAAACCTGTAAAGACGATATTCTCAGCAGAACTTGACAACATAAATTAAGCTCCCAAACTGTGTCAACAGTATACC
>JAFTHG010000278.1 GCA_017457555.1 Kiritimatiellia bacterium
ACTCTCACTTTGGTGGGAGCATTCACCCTCATGTTTTGGATTAATCCGCAATTAGCACTCTTTACGCTGCTTCCTGTGCCGGTGGTTATGGTCTTTGCCGGTATTTTCCAACGCAAGATTCATCGTACATGGCGGGAAAATCGACGCGAAGTCTCCACTTTAGCTGCACACGTTGAAAATGTTGTTCAAGGCATTCGTGAGATTAAGAGTTTCACACACGAAGATGAAGAGCGCTCCGCCTTCCGAAAAGTAAACGAACGTTTCCGCCGCTCCTTTGAAAAAGTCTACGTTCTCTATGCCCCACTCTTCGCTGGTACACAGATGTTGCTTGAAGGCTATTCGCTGATGTATATCGCGTTAGGTGCGTGGATGGTCGCCCATGATACGGCTACATTGCCGCAAGTTATCGCCTTCTTTATGTACTCGAAGTATGTCACCAAGCCTATGCGTCGCATTGTCAATGGATTGGATATGTACCAACAAGGCTTAGTTGGTTATTGTCGTTTTCGTGAATTTCTGGCACAGTCGCCTGAAGAGGATGGCGCATCCGCTGGTCAAGAGCCGGATACCATTCATGGGACATTGCAGATTACAGACCTTCAATTCGCCTATCCGGGAACCGATCGCACCGTTCTTTCCATACCCAGTCTCTACATTCCGGCCGGAACAGTGTGTGCATTAGTAGGTCCAAGTGGCGCAGGAAAGAGTACCCTTGCCGCACTCATCCCCCGTTTCTACGATCCCACCACAGGGACTCTTCGTCTGGATGGCATTGATACCGCCACACTCTCAAAACGTTTTCTACGCAAAGCAATTGGCATTGTGGCTCAACGTCCATTCCTTTTTGATGGTACCATCCGCGATAATCTCTTACTTGGCGCGCCACATGCTACAGATGAGGAACTCTTCGCAGCACTCTCCCAGGCCAATTTAGCCGATTTTGTGCGCAACCTTCCCGCGCAGTTGGACACACCTGTTGGCGAACACGGCCTGATGCTTTCCGGAGGTCAGGCGCAGCGTATCGCAATCGCACGCGTTTTCCTCAAAAATCCCCCCATTCTTATCTTGGACGAAGCCACCAGTGCATTGGATACATTCTCCGAAGCTGCTGTTCAAGAGGCTTTAATTCGTCTGGCGACTGGTCGTACCACTATCATCATTGCGCATCGTTTAACCACGATTCGCCATGCAACAATGATTTGTTATCTGGAGGATGGTGCAATTGTTGAGCAGGGCTCCCATGAAACACTTCTGCAGCAAGGCGGACGTTACAAAGCACTTTTAAAAGCTGCGGGGATGCTGTAATGCTCAAATTCATCATCCCGATCCTCCTCTTTGGATGCGGTTGCCAATCCTCCATCTTCGCCACACGGGCATTACATGAATGGGCGCAGACAGAATTCACACCTCAGACCGAGCTTCCTTTTTCCCAATCACGTAAACTTGTCCTTGGACGAAAGACAGCAATTCACGTGATCCTAACTGCTACTCAAGCGGATCAGTTGATGATTGACTGCGGATTCGGATTGCGGGTAAAACTCAAAGATCCTCAATATAAAGATGGTTGGGCCACGCTGACACTCTGTGACGTGAATCAAGACGATATTGATGATTTGATGTTTATGGCACAATTCACCGACCAACCCCGACCTTTTCGTGTTGTTTTCATATTGGAACCCACCGGTTGGACCCAATATCTCCTGCCAGACTTTCAAGATTAAACCGCCTTTTTAGAGGATACTTATTCAAAGGATAACGTTATGACACTTTTTCTTTGCGGAATTTTAGCCTTAATTCTCGGTTATTTCACCTACGGCCGTTGGATTGAACATCTCTTGGGACCAGACGATCGTCCCACTCCAGCGATTGCAGGAGCAGATGGCGTTGATACGCTTCCTCTACCCAAATGGAAAAATCTCCTGATTCAATTACTCAATATTGCCGGTGTAGGTCCCGTAATTGGTGTCATTATCGGCATCAAGTTTGGTATTAAGTGCTTTTGGATTATTCCGCTGGGTTGCATTTTGGGTGGCGCAGTACACGACTATATTTCCGGCTTCATCAGTCTGAGAAACCATGGCATAAACTTGCCCGAGTTGACGCGTCGTTCGCTGGGCGAACTCTACCATAAAATTTATGTTCTCTTTGTGATTATTCTACTACTCTTAGTGGTCGCCGTCTTTGTAAACATTCCCTCGCAATTAATTGTCAGCACACTGCCTCAAACGTTGCCTGACACCCCCGCTTTCTGGATTGCAGCAGTTATTATTTTAGCCTATTACATTGCCTCAACGATTTTCCCTGTCGATCGTATTATCGGTAAAATCTATCCACTCTTCGGGGCGCTTCTCCTTATTGGTACGCTGGCGATGTTTATTGCATTGTGCATCAATGGGTTCCAAGAACCGCATCTGCTCACCGAGACGGAAGCCTTTTTGGCTGGTATGTTTACGGACCAACCTGTCATCCCCTGCCTCTTTGTCACAATTGCCTGCGGAATTATTTCCGGATTTCATGCTACGCAATCTCCAATTGTTGCCCGTACGATGCGCCACGAACGGGAATCTCGGTGCACCTACTATGGGATGATGATTACTGAAGGTGTTATTGCGATGATTTGGGCTGCGGCAGGATTAGCCATTTACAACACCTTCCCTGAATTAATGTCAGACAAACCGGCCAAAGCTCTCAGCGTAGCGACCGAGCATTTTCTGGGGGGCAATATCGGTCTACTGACTATTTTCAGCGTCATTATTCTGGCAATCACATCAGGTGACACCGCCTTACGCAGTTTGCGCTTGACGCTTGCCGAATACGTCAAAGTCCCCCAACGCAGTCTGAAAAGTCGTATTTTTGTCTGCCTCCCGCTCCTTGGATGTATTGGTCTCCTTTTGTGGTGGAGCAATCAGGATGCCACCAGTTTTGAATGGTTGTGGAAATACTTTGCATGGGGCAACCAAATCTTAGCTGCCTCCACCTTGATGGCCTGTACCGTTTGGTTGAAGCGTCACGGAAAAACGCCCTGGGTTACACTTCTGCCGGGTGCATTTATGACCTTTATCGTGTTCAGCTTTATCCTGTGGTCCGACGTTTCCCATCCGGGCTGCCCTTACGGTTTCAACCTTCCCTTATCGTTAGCCTATCCCATTGCTGGCTGCGTAACGCTGATCTGCTGCGCCCTTGTCTGGCGATTAGGCAATCAAAAGACGCAAGACTGCTAACGTTACGAATAGCATTAAAACAATTGCGGCGCATCCTTCGATGCGCCGCAATACGTATGTCGCCTCATTTCAATCAGAACACCCAAAACTTGGCAATGAAATAGTTCACCACAATTTCAAGGATTGTCACAATCAGATTGATAATTTCCGGCCACCAGCCATATTCTTTGCGAACCTTTTCGCGATTGGTTAAGTCCCACTTCAGCCAATAATCAATTACAAACCACATAAGTCCCACGGTCAACAGCACCGTGCCAATACGTGTGGAGTAAAAGAGCCAGAGTGATTCCCAAAGACCACTCTCGGTCTGACTGAACGCCAACCACCGCATCATCACAAAGGCTGTTGTTGCCGCCGCACACCAAGAAATGGTCTTTGACCAGACGTTACTGAGCGTAAACTTTCGGAAACAGACGGAATAGCCGACCTGACTGACAATCGTTGAACAGACACCCGAAAGGAAATACCAGAAGAGTTCCCAGAAGAGCGCCGGTTCAATAAAACGTGCAATGAACTCAGACAAGGTTCAATGTCCCATCTTTCAGGAGTTCGCGGCACAACTGCCAGCATTCATACTGCATACGCGGCACGTGGAAACAGCCCTTATAAAGGTTACCCTTAATATCCGAACAAACACGTCCATCGCGCGAAAGATAGCCGAACCATCCACCATATTCCTTATCCGGGAAGTGCGAATGTGTCCAATCGTGAGCCAACGTATGCATCTTGGCATACTTTTCGTCACCCGTCAGCTGATAGGCCAACAGCGTGGCGATGCAGACTTCGTTATGCGGCCACCAGAATTTCATATCCTGCCAGTATTCGCTTACGGGATGATTATAGACATCGCGATAGTAGAGAATGCCGCCGTATTCCTTATCCCAGCCACGTTCCCATGACCAGTCCAGCATATCCAGACCGATACGAATATAATCCGTGCGACCACGCAACTTACCTTCGTTCATGATAAACCACGCGCCTTCAATCGCATGGCCGGGATTCAGTGTGCGCGCATCAATATGGTCAATAATGGCGCCATCAGGGGCCACGGTTTCCATAACACAGCGCAGATCCGGCTTCAAGTGATACTTCACAATATCTGCAATTGCCTGATCAATGCGATCATTTGCCTCTTCATAACCGATGCTTTCACGCAGACGCTGGCACGTCACGATGTTAATCATCGGATGTCCCAAACCACGCGTCGGACGGATATCGGTAAACTTCGGCGGATAATCCACATGATCGCCATAAATCTGATACGTCTTACGCGCTAAATCGGCGTATTCATCCGAACCCGTCAAGCGCGCATACTCACCGCACGCGATGCACATAAAACTTTCAGAGAAGGCATAACGACGCTTACGGATTGGATCACCTCGACGCGTCACATGAAAATACATCCGGCCATCTTTCGGGTCATAGCAGTATTTGCGGAGGAATTCCAGCGTCCCCTTTGCTGCCGCTTCCCACTCCGGACGACGTTCAATATGATTGGCCAAGAAACCTAACGTCCACGCAAAGCGCCCCTGCTGCCAGACACCCTTATCATCATCAATCCGGTGACCCTGACGATCCACGCCAGTCATAATACCACCGAATTCGCGATCTAAGCCATGTTCCATCCAAAAGGGCACAACATCGCAAAGCAGCCCATCATGATAGACAGTTTCAAGTTTTTGAAGGCGGTCTGTACTAAGCATAACCACTCCTGTTTTCTCATCAAAGGATATAAAAAAAGCCTGCCACCTTTCGGCAGCAGGCACATTCAAACGGTTTATTCAGCCAAGATTGCCGCCACGGTATCCGCGCAATCCTTACGCTGTTCGGCAGTAAGATTGGAGAGTGGCGGACGCACGGTCGGCATATCCAAACCATGGATTGCCATCATAGCCTTGCCACCAACCACGCCACCATACTTCACCAGCAGGTCAACAATGCGGCAAACCTTGCTCATGCCCTTGTCAATAGCGGCCTGATCAGCATTCTTGTAAGCTTCCCAAATGCCGTAGTAGAGCGGAGCGGCATAGTTGTAGGTCGAGCCGATTGCCGACTTGGCACCGCAAG
>JAFTHG010000279.1 GCA_017457555.1 Kiritimatiellia bacterium
ATGGCTGCCAAAAGGAGTTAATTAGACTTTGGCCATGTGGTCGGCGGGGTTGTCTGTGGTTTGGTTATTTAAATGCTTTGTTTAGAAGCGCCCCGCCGAGCACCAGCGGGGAGCAGAAGCTTACGTCAAGCTCTTCGTCATACGGAAGGAGCCGAGCAAGCCGGTGCAGTTCAGACGGAACATGGCACGGTGCATGCCCTTCTTCCCGGAACCCTTGTCCGTCTTCGTGGAGAGGTCTTCGTGGGTAATCTGCTGTGCAAATTCGAGCTGGAAGTTATCGAGTTCGATAAATGCGCCGGAGAAGCCAGAAGCGTCGGTGGGTTCAAGCGTGGTCGGATCGCAGTCGAGGCCGTCAAGCTGGACCAACTTCAAGTTAGCTGCGTCATACTTGAAGAAGTCAACCATCGAGAAGATCGTGGTATCCTTGGCGTCCATATTGCGTTGCACAGGAATCTTGCCGAGGAAGTCTGCGAAGGCGAGCTTGGCATCCAAACCGACAAAGCCAACAAGGTTGAGCGCATGACCGGCGTTCTTACGAGCGGCCACAAGTGCCTCCTTGAGTACGGCTTCGGTGAGTACATCATCCTTGCCGAGCGCAATTTCCGTAGCAGGACGGAAACCGTCAGCGATCGGGAGCACGGTGTGCGCACCCGGCTGCAACCAGCTCATCAAACCGCGAGTCTTGGTGATGACGGTCGGCGAGGTCTTGTCAACGCATTCCTGGCGAGAGCCAATGACGTGTTCGATAGAGCGAGCGAAGTCGGCTGCATCGTTGTCAATCAATTCATCGAGATAGTTGTGCTTGACGTGCGAACGATTCAAGATAAGCTGTTCACGCGTAATGGCATAACCGTTGGACTGGCCAACTTCGATGATAGATTCGACGATCGTATTGTTGCGGTGCGCAAATCCGCTCGTCTTGTCCGTGCCTTCAGGAATTGCCTCGTAGGACTTAATCTGACGCCCCTGGAGCTCGTTGGAGCGCTTCCATGCCTTAGCATCTTTAATGCCAGGGTAAGCACGCTTCAAGTGGTTCAAAAGCACGAGTTCTTCGGGCTTGAGAAGGATGAGAGATTCAGTATAGTCGTTGTGCGACGTGAGTGGAATAGTAGTGTCAAAAATGCCGGCAGCCATGGTAATGGTTCCTTAGTTAATCGCCGCGACGTACCGCAGCGACGAGGTTTTTGCGAAGTGCCAGGAGTTCTTCGCGACTCTTCGGTGTCGAGCGAGAGCCACTCTCTGGATCTAATCCATTGAGTTTGCGCCTACGCTGGGTGAGAGACAGCGGACCTTCTTCTTCGCGGGATTTCTTGTTCTGCTTGCCGCTCTTCTTCTGTGCCTTTTCAGCTTCGAGTCCGAGCTTCAGCAACTTCTCACAACGTGCCGCCAATTGCTTACGCGTCGTCTTCACATCGTCATGCAGTTCGGCAAATTCCTTCTTCTGCTGACGCAAGCGCTTGCTGATTTGGCTGCGGGTGTAAGTTTCACCGCCGATCGTAATCTCGTCTTCGCGCCGGTCATCCATGTCATCAAGCGTGTCCTCGAGTGTTGAGATATTCGCCTCTAATTCATCGGCTCGCTCAATCATCTTGGCATTCTTGGCCGAAAGGAGTGAAGGAAGAATGCCATGCTTCTGCGCAATGGCCATCAGCGTCTTGGGAGATGTCTCGCCGTACTTGTTCTTAACGGCATTCAACTCTTTCTCCAATTTGGCTGCCTTCTCTTCTGCACTCTTCCGTGCTTTGGTGAGCTTTGCGAAGCGACGTTTGACGCCTTCAGGCAGACCTTTGCCTTTGGTTTCGTCTTCGTCTTCCTCTTCTTCCTCTTCCGCTTCGTCAGCGTCATCGTCTTCAGAGGTGTCTTCTTCGTCGTCGGTATCCTCTTCTTCGTCCTCGTCATCTTGTGAATCAATCACATCGTCGAGGTCTTCAGAGGTTTCATTATCATCGTATAGGTCATCCATGATTTATCCTTCATGCTCGGAACGCGCCATGATTACCGGCACAACGGGCTGCGCTACTCTCCGCTGTCGTGCTTTTATTGTTGCAAAAGAATACCCGCCTAAGTGCTTCAAAATGACACTTAAGCGGGTGTTCGTGTAGATGTCTACACTAATTA
>JAFTHG010000280.1 GCA_017457555.1 Kiritimatiellia bacterium
CACGATCCAATCGGTCCAACTCAACTCGCAAAGCGTCACGCACGTTATGCAAAATCTCCAATTCCGGAATCGACGACACGGAGGGCATTGATGTCCCCGGCAAGACCACTGGAGCACCTGTTGACCCGACCTTTGCCAACAATGCCTCATTCTCCACAACCACGGGAATTGATTTCACACGCTGAAGTTCTTCACTAATCTTGCCTGCGAGATCCATTTCACCTTTCTGTGTATAACCTTTGCGAAGATCATCCAACACAGCGGTATACTTCTTCGTTGCAGCAATAATTTGACGAGCTGAGATTGCGGCCTGTTCCTCACGGATTTGCGCCATCGTCCGCTTCAGCAATTTCAGTTCATCAATATCACTTTCCTGGACTTCGCCCAGCACATTATTTTGTACATACTCGTCCAGCGCCTTCTGCACCGAAATCACGCCTTCGTAATTACCATCCTTTTGCACAGTGCGGCGTAAATCTGCAAGCCCTTGGCGATATTGGAAAAGCAACTGCGACTCCTGTTGTCGGCGACGCAACACAAACTCATTCAGCGTTGTTTCAAAGACGATTCGCTTCTCTTCCGCACCATCCGGCAAGCGCTCACGTGGCTTTACCGTATTTGCAGTTTGCGCCTTTGTCGGGAAATAGTCAACAAACGTTGCATTGTTATCGCACAAAGCGATGTAACCATTATACAACGTCTTAATCCCTGGAATTGCCGCAACAGCCCGCGCCGGAGTGTAGACAAACCGCCAGAAGGGACCGAATGCACCGTCCGTCACTCTGCCAATCAACGGAATAGAGAGCAAGTAAAGCAAGGATACTGACACACCCAAAACCCACCAGCACCACTGACGGCAACGGCGATTATGTGCATCTAAAATGGCTTGAACATCCTGATATTCCGGCATTGAGCCATACTTAACCGTTAACTTCTCTGCCAACTTCTTCGCTGTCAGCCAATCGTGACTCCGCACACACTGGCGGATTCGCGCTAAATCACGGCGCAGAATCTTACCGGGAATATCGCGTAACTCTTCCTCATAGACGGCAGCGTCCTCATTGAGTAAGCGAAATTCTTCAATAAATGCTTGAGCACGTTCATAGTTTTCCGCTTTAATCTCATTGGGAATCAACGCTGCCAAGCGATTCCGCCGTGCGACACGACGTTCGGCTTCCTCCACACGTTCCCGTGTGTCGGTCAATAACTTACGGCCTGTCGGTCCTGCCGGTTCAAAACCGTGCAAACGCCCTGCAATTGATGCAATCCGTTCAAAGCGCCGTTCTTCCCATGCCAAGTCAATCATCTTGCCGATTGTTGCCACATGTTCATACATACGGCAATCGGCTCCGCATGCGGGGCAATACTGTTGACCAACAAAGGTTTCTGAACCGCACTCTAAGCAGCGTTCACTACCATCCCAACCACATTCTGCACAGAACTTTGTGCTGATTGGATTCACGGCATCACACCATTTACAACGCCATGTCGTCTTAATCGTTGGGGCAACCGTGCGGCCATGGCTGGCAGCTTCCGTCAATGCACGAACGAAATCTTGGGCTGTGCGATAGCGTTGTTCGCGTTCTGTTTCCATACTGCGTCGCATGACATCACGCAGGAAAACAGGCACATCCTGTTCGCGATAATAGCGCGGATTACGTCCGGTAATCAGGAAATAGAAGACCGCTCCCAGCGAATACACATCTGCACGCACATCACTTGTCGACGCATCCTGTTCCAATTCCGGCGCAGAATAACCTAAGCTGATGAGCTTCTCGCCCGGTGCGGTCAACTCTTCCATTCGAGTCACCCCCACTTGGGGCGTAATACGTGCCAATCCAAAATCCACCAACTTCGGTTCCTGCGTAGGATCCAAAAGGATATTCGCCGGTTTCAAATCACGATGAATCACACCACAACTGTGGGCATACACCATCGTCCGTGCGATTTTGAGAATCATGGCAATCGCTTCTTCCGCAGTCATTGGTCCATTACGACCAATAAACTGTTCCAGCGTCATATTCGGCGGTGGCGCAGCATTGCCATCTTCTTGTCGCACCACTTCTGTTTGTGCTGGTCCGGAAACGTATTCCATTACAATGTAAGGGCCAAGGGCGTCCTCACCCAAAGCATAGATGTGAACGATGTAGGCATGATTTAATGCTGCCACCGCTCGCGCTTCATGCAGGAATCGCGACCGCAATACCGGATCGGCAAGTGCTTTCTCATTCAAGCGTTTTACGGCGACATAACGTCCCAATCGACGATCTTTGGCCAAATAGACAATGCCCATGCCACCATCACCGATCTTCCCACAAATCGCATAATCGTCGGATGGATTTCCTTTACCATCAAAGGTTATTGCAGTATTCTCCGAGGAACCCGGTTGAATCACAACGGTTTTTGTGGAAACGTCTTCTGAAGTTACCGTTTCTTTTGATTCGATTTCTGGCGTCAATTCAGAGTCATTGTGTGTCATGCTGCCACCTCCAACGCCTATCTGTCAGGGCTGTCGCTGAAATGTTGTCGGGTCTTGTGGGATGATATCAAAATTCGGCTTCCAGTGCGGCGAGGCAGAATAGAATGCCATCGGAGTGTGATACGTGATTGTTTCAATTACATCTTCCGAGAAACCATCGTCACGTAGCCGGTCAATGACTTTGATAAGCGAGAGCGGATCGCTGATGCCCCAGTCTGCAGAACCATTTACAAGCACACGCTGATGCCCGTGTTTACGGATCATTGCACTGACACGTTCCGGAGAAAGTTTGGAGTATGGATAGACTGTCATCCCTGCATAACAACC
>JAFTHG010000281.1 GCA_017457555.1 Kiritimatiellia bacterium
GCCAGGACAAGCCAAAGCTTCAACAAAGACGGGCTGCTCCAACGTCTTGGGATCAAGCGTTTCCAACATGGTTTTGATTGCCTGAACGCCCGTAATCACCATCGGTTGCAATTCACCTTCCGGTGACAGCGCGTGGAAATTGCGCTCAACACTTCGCAACATTCCCCCCTCAATCGGGTAGTAGGCGCCATCACCGGGAAGACGGTAATCCGGCGCCGGAGGTAATGTGTTAGGATATTCCACCCCGGCCATCATCATCCAACGGCGCAACTCCTCAAAAGTTAAGACGGAGTGAAGCAGGTCAGGCTGCTGATCACGCTCGTGTTTCTTACCCACGCACGGCCCTACGAAGACCACGGGCGCATCCGGAAATTCACGCCTCAACGCCTTGCAGTGCGCGATAATTGGCGAATCCACGGGGGTCAAATAGGCTGAAAAACGCGGATAGTAGCGTTGGATAAGCTCGACCACAACGGGGCAGGCCGAGGAAATCTGCAGCCGGTGGGTACGGCTCTGGGCGAGCAATTCGGCCACACGGCGTGAAACAATATTGGCACCCACCGCTGTTTCACGCACATGGGCAAACCCCAATTTCCGCATGGCTGAAACAAAACGTGCCGGATCAACCCCGGGAAATTCAGAAGCAAAACTAGGCGCCACAGACAGGATTACATCCTTACGCGCCGCCACCAGATTACGTACCGTTTTCAAATCATCGCGTACCATCTTGGCATGGTTCGGGCAGGTCGCCACACATGTGCCGCAGTAGATGCAATCTTCCGGCGAAACCACCGCATGGTCATTTTCCACACGGATCGCTTTAACAGGGCAACGACGCACACACTTGTAACAATCGCGGCACTGGGCATTGACGGAATAGACAGGGGCTAAAGCATCCATCGGTTATTCCTCCGCAAAAGCAGCCGTGAGCAATTCCGGCACACGGTCAGGCGTAACATCACTGTAGCATGCTTCGTTGATCCACACATTGGGACCCACGCCACACTTGCCACCGCACCGGCACCCCTTAAGCGTGACTTCTGCCGTTTTGCCATTCGCATCCAACCATGAACGGATGGCTTCCAGATTGTGATTATTGCCACGTGAAAAACACGAGCTGCCCATACAAATGGTGACCTTGACCACGACTTCTCTCCTTATCTAATAATAGTATACCCAAAAATCCGGAGAATGAAAAGAATTCCTCTCATCTTTCTGAATATTGGAATATTGCACTGCTGGAAATGAGCTCGTCAAGTTTAATAGTGTCGCGAGGCTCGTTAAGCATGCTGCATGAGAGGTGTGCTATCACCCATCAAATCACAGCCTATTCCCTTTCTCTCCGCATCAGAAGCCACAGTTTCTTGGCATCTAAGTGTCCTGCATAAGAGGCACCAACCCCTCATCTCAAAGCCCCTCTCTCTGGAAAAACCCTCTCTCTGGAAAAACCCTCTCACCTAAAACACGCCTCCAAGATGGGCAAATTTCCGCGATGGGGGTCGCCCCCCGTCGGTTGCACTATCCTCTTTGTCACAAAAAATACTCTCACCCTCCTTTTAGGATAACAAACTTTTTTAAGAATGTCAAAAATAAGATTTTAGCAAAGGCTGAAATAAAATCAGTGAGGGGTGCGGTGAAGTGCATTTGAGGCGAGTTTAACGGTCCAACGAGGGCCTCGCGCAGGGTGAACGAGGGCTTCAC
>JAFTHG010000282.1 GCA_017457555.1 Kiritimatiellia bacterium
CAGTGGGAGAAAGGCGGGGGCTGATCTGCGAAATTCTGCCTCCAAGGCAGCTGCTTGCCATACAAAAATGCCTGCATTCCAAAGAAAATTACCGGCATTCAGGTAGGTTTGTGCGGTGGCAACGGCGGGTTTTTCGGTAAACCCGATTCCCTTGCGGACGACACCGGCCGGGGTGGTGATTGCCTCTCCGCAAGCGATATAGCCATATTCTGTGGCAGGGCGTGTAGGGTGAATGCCGAGCCTGACGATGTGTGCCTCGCGCCGGGCTACCGCACACGCTGTTTGAAGTGCTTCCCGAAAGGCACTGTCTGGCGTAATGAGATGGTCTGCCGGAAGCACCGCAACGACACCTTCCGGATCCCTCTGGCGAACGTATCCGCAGATCCATGCCATTGCAGCGGCGGTATTACGTGCTTCGGGTTCGCAGAGCAGTTGGGCATCCGGGAAGTCTGGAAGTGCTTGTTGTACGTTTGCCCGGAGGTCTGCGGTGGTAACGATGAAGAGGCGGTCGGGATCGGTCAACCCTTGCAGACGCGTGCAGGTTAATTCAATGAGCGACTTGCCCTCAAACAGCGTCAGGAAGGGTTTGGCGTGTTGTGCGGTGGAGAGTGGCCATAAGCGTTCACCACGGCCACCGGCCAGAATGAAGAGGTAGGGTTTCATCGCAGTGTGCCCGTGTGTTAGAGGATGAGCATACAGTCGCCGTATGAGAAGAAGCGGTAACGCTCCTGCACGGCTTCAGCATAGGCTGCCAGAACACGTTCACGTCCGGCAAGCGCGGAGATCATCATAATCAAGGTGGACTGCGGCAAATGGAAGTTGGTCAGCATTGCATCAATCGCTTTGAATTGATAGGGCGGGTAAATGAATGCGGTACTGCTGCCATGCGTTGCGACAATTTGACCATCATGGAGCGCGGCAACCGTTTCCAGTGTGCGGACCGAGGTGGAGCCAACGGCAATGATGCGGCCGCCTTGTGCCTTGGTATCGCGAATGGCCTGGGCGGTAGCCTCCGGGATGTCGTAGAACTCAGCATCCATCTTATGCTCTTCCACGCGTTCTGCCTTAACGGGTTTGAAGGTGCCGGGGCCAACGTGTAATGTGACAAAGGCCCGCTTGACCCCCATCTGCTCCAGTTGATCCAGAAGGGTTTCGGTGAAGTGCAGACCGGCAGTGGGAGCAGCAACGGCGCCAACCTTTTGGGCATAGACCGTCTGATAACGCTCTTTATCCAGACGTGCCATTTCGGGATCGTTGGCATTGCGCCGGATATACGGCGGCACAGGGGTCAAACCATGTGCATCTAATAGGGACATCAAGGGCGCATCCGAACGGAATCGCACCAGCGAGTGGCCCTCTTCATCCTTATTCAGGATATCTGCATGGAGTTGATTCTCTGCGCAACAGATGGTGTGTCCCGTGCGTGCCTTGCGACCACTGCCGCACATACACCGCCATTGGGAGGTGAAATGACCATCGCAGTGCTGCTCTGCTTCGCGGCAATCCAATAAGAGAAGCTCGGCGGCTCCGCCGGTATCTTCCCACTGCCCCAGAATACGTGCCGGAAAGACGCGGGTGTTATTCAGGATGAGCAGGTCGCCGGAACGCAAATAGGCGGTGATATCGCTGATATGTTTATGTTCAAGTGTGTCGCTGGCGCGGTCAAGCACCATCATACGCGAGGTGCCGCGCACTTCCGGCGGCACCTGTGCAATGAGTTCTTCAGGAAGGTGATAATCAAAATCTGCTGTGAGCATGGGCGTCTTTCTGAATACAAGCCCCTGCTTCTGTTGCAGTCTGAATCGCATTACGATAACGTTCGGCCACTTCTGTGCCAAGGTCGTTCTCAAGAATGTCTGCATACAGTCGCGAGGCAATCGGATGAAGCGGATAGTATAGCAAACACGCTTCAATGTCGGCACGTTTTTGTGCAACTGTCAGATTTTCATTTGAGAGCAGGAGCGACCAGAGGCGATATTGTTTGGGATTGGATCGCAACCATCCTTGGCAGACGTCACGGGCGCGTTCCGGGGCACTGGCACTGAGTTTGACCAGTGTGCGGTAGCGCAACTCTTCAATCAGCGTGGGGGTGCGTGCAAGGCGTTCACGAACATTAAAACTCTCTGCGAAGAGGACAGCATCTTCCAGACGGTTCTCTTTCAGAAGCGCATTCAGGTGATAGAGCGCATAGGCGAATGTTCCATCGCGCAGGAAGAAGGCGAGCATTTTATCGGCCGTCCGGTCGCGCAGGTGAGAGGTGCGATTCCGGAATAACACCGTCAAGGCATCTTTGCCCTTCATGCTGGAACCATATTGAGAATAGAGTTGTTCCGAAACAGGATTATCCGGATACAGACAGAAGAAGAGCTCCATATCGCTGCATTCGGGATTGGTAGTGGCCACACGTTCAGCGGCTTCTGCTTCAGGGAGATGGAGGATGGCGATGAGGTGCTCGGTGGAGGAAAGTTGGGCAGGGGCTGTCCGATAGAGGTGGAGAATCTCCTCCAGGACGGCCGGCGCATCACCTAAATGGAAACGCCGCAAACGACTTGCCGAACAGAATGCCTGTGTGGTGACAGGACCATAACGATATTCAAAGATTAAGGCGGCCTCTTCGCTGGGTGCGCGCCAGATGGGGGTCGCTTCCAGAATATCGCGTGCGTCATCGCGCTCGGCCTGAGTCACCGATATGCCAAGGTTTTCCAAAGCGGCAAGCGAGAGACAAACGCCGGGATTTCCCGGATCAAGCGTTCGGGCGAGGCGCAGATGCGTGACGGCGACTTCGGGTGTGGACTGAATCGCGCAAATGGCGTGTTCACGTGCAGCAAGGCGATTGAGCTGCGTGATGCAGTGTTGGCCGACAACGGTTGTTGCAACCGGCGTTTCTGCGAGTAAACGTGCGGCACGGGCGAGCTCCACCGAGGCGACACGAGCATCCCAACGGGTTAAGATGCCATACGTTTCCTGATTGGCGAGCAGATATTGGCGCAATGAGTCCCCACCCAGTGCGGCCAAAGTGGGAAGCAGGGGGTCTTGTGGGATAAACGGACTCAGCATGGTGTGGTTGTAGAGTGCCTTTGCGGTGAGCCGTGAGAAATCTTCGGATTGCGGTTGGATTGGATTGGCCGCGAGGGTGCGCCGTGCGATGATGCCGAAGGTATCCCTTTCGGAGGTGATCCAGATGCGTGCTTTTTCCGGCAAAAGGGCATCCAGAATCGGTGCGATCTCTTCCATAGCCGCTTGCATTGGGCGACCGGAAGCACTGGAGAAACAGATGACACCCTGCGTAATGGCATAAGTGCCAGCAACGAGTGCGATGGCAGCAAGCGATACCAGACGCACTTTGGACGAAGTCCAGCGTTGCTTCATTTCCAGAAAATGGTGAAGCCAAGAGCCGATGAGCAGCCCCAAGCAGAGGAGTGCCATACACCCGCTTACGACACAGAGCGCATCGGGCTCTTCAAAGCGTTGCCACACATCGGTTGGCCATCGGAGCAGGAAAGCTACGCCCAGTGCCAGCCCGGCTAATTGACCGATTATCGGTGTGCCGAATTTGAGGAAGGCAAAGGGGAAACATCCCCAGAAAAGAGCCGCAGCGGAGAGGAAAAGAATCAACGGAGCCAACCCCTCAAAAGATGAAAAATAGGGGACAAGACCTGAGAGTGTCGTCGTGAAATGGGTGGCCCACAATTGGATGGCATTGGGCAAAGGTGCTTGTGCTACGTTGAGCAGATGAGCCCACGAGGCGGTGATGATAATGGAGCAGATGAGGCCGAGGACGATACCGCCGCCCAGGAAGGCTGCGTAGAGGAGTCTGCCACGGACATCGCGATTCAAAAAGATCTTGCAGGCAATGAGAAACGCAAAGAGTGCTACCACAATCAGTGAAGTGTGGGTTAGTGCCAGAAAGGTAATACCCGTGGCCGCAGCGAAAAGGAAAAGGCCATCGCGGAGGCGAGGGGTTTGATTGAGCGTGAAGGCCTGAACTGCGCGTCTGCGGAAGACCAGCGCAAAGGCAAGCGTTGCCACTGCAATGAGCGCCGCGCAACTTTCGGGATAGGGGCGCGTCGCAATGACCCATAACGGCAAAAGGGTGAGCGTCAGAAGGCTGACGCCAAGACCCGTCGTGACGGCGGTCTTGGAAATCACAAAGAGGATGCGGTCAAGTTCGTTCTGCCGGATGCCGGTCAGATCAAGACAGGCGTGACGCACGGTGGCGGTGGCTGCGCGGAAGAGCCCCGTAACAATCAGCGCGCCGATAAGACATTGGAAGAGGCCTGTGAGGACGGCGAGGTCGGCAGGAGTGACGAGGAACAAGAGCGCACGGAGAAGAACCACATCGGTGGGGCTGCTCAAGAGCTCAGGCGCATGTGCCGGATAAGTGAGCGCGGTCACATATTCCGAGGAGAGACCGGGATAGGGGACAAACGCTGCGGTTAAGAGATAGAAGAAGAAGGCCGTCAAAAAGACGACGAAACTCCAACGTAAACCAACGTTGTGACGATTGAAAAAATGTTTCATAGAGTACGTAATTTATTAGAGTTACTGCACGTCCTTAACTATACCAAAAAATAGACCTTATGGGAATAGTAGCGATGTGGCATTCCTAAAAAGCAGAGAATTGCAACGTGTGACACCTCGCTGTCACCCCCGGATTGAGAGAATCTACGAGAGGAACGAAGTGGCCTTTTCGCTTAAACTGATCCGACACCGATCGCGCACTGATTGAGATAATATATGGGTGGCAACGTGGGGAAACGCGGATAGGAGCGTGTATAAGAGGGGGTGGCGATTGGCTAAATGTGGGGATTTCGTTAGAGTCGGATAAAACTGTCAGCGCGACCGCAACAACATCCCAACGAGAGTGAAATTCAATTACGCTGAAATTGGTACCTGTCTTTCAGCGAAATTGATATCGAATTTCAGCGAAATTGCTACCTGTCTTTCAGCGAAATTGAAAACCCCTCTCGCTACAAGAGGGGAAGACGTTCAAAGTTACTGTTGAAACACGTCACTGCAACAATGGACCAACAGGTCGTAATGATGCGTGAAAAGGGAGCCGTTGTGGCGCTGCCAATCTCGGTTTTGTGCTCCCGACAGGTCGTAATGATGCGCGAAGAGGGAGCTGTTTTCACGTATTTGAGGCGCTTACAGGCGTCGCTCCCAGTGCCGGTTCAGGCACGGGTGGGGAGGATTTCCACCCACTAACCGTCCGGATCCTTGCTGAAAGAGATGCCCATCTCTGGATTTTCAAAGCAGATAATCCCCATCTCAGCATGACGGGCATGAAGCGCTTCATAGTCGTCGGTTTCAAAGGCTAAGTGAAACTCTTCGTCACCCAGATTATAGGGTTCTGTACGATCGCGCAACCACGTTAATTCCAAAACAAAATCACTCTTGCCATCGCCCAGATAAACAATCTTGAAACTGCCATCTTCCGGCACGATGTCACGCACAGGTTCAAGACCAAGTGCTTCCTTATAAAACGCTAAACTCTGCGTTAAATCCAAAACATTGAAATTAAAGTGGGCGAAACGAATCATGGCACCTCCAAGTGAACAAAGCAATGGCAGAAATGTATCATAATCCACTCCCCTTCGCAAGTCTGCTCAGCGCAGTAGCAGGTCTGCGTTCTTTGGAGGGTAAGGGAGTCCAAAGCGACCGAGACGTGGCGGGAGAGAAGAGGGTTTTGGACGTCAAGCGCAGGGCGAGTGTGGCGGTCAGACGTATGATTTGCCTTTTAGAAGAAGAATGTGCTATTATAGTGTAATCACTTTAACCGCATAGAAGCAAAAGATGGATTAACCCCTCTTGAACACGCGGTAATAAACGAGCTTCACGAGAAAGGAAGAGAGATGATGAGCGGACATAGTAAATGGGCAACCATTAAGCACGCAAAGGGCGCAGCAGATGCTAAGCGCGGTAAGATGTTCAGCCGTTTGGCCAAGGAAATTATGTTGGTGGCTAAGAGCGGCGGTGACCCGAACACCAACCCGTCTTTGCGTAACTTGATTGCCAAGGCAAAGTCCATCAACATGCCGAAGGATAATATTGACCGCGCCATTAAGAAGGGCACCGGTGAATTGCAGGCTGAGGCTCTCGAAGAAATTACGTATGAAGGTTACGCCGGCACCGTCGGTTTCGTGGTTCAGGTGTTGACCGACAACAAGAACCGCGCCGCTGCAGAAATTCGTAACATCTTCAAGAAGAATGGTTCGGAACTCGGTCAGTCCGGTTCTGTGACGCGTAACTTCGAACGTAAGGGTCAGATCCTTCTCCCCAAGGGCGACCTCAACGAAGATGACGTGATGATGATGGCTCTTGATGCCGGTGCAGACGATGTGAATGCTGACGATGAAGGTTTTGAAATCCTCACCGCTCCGAGCGCTTTCGCAGCTGTGTGCGATGCCCTCAATCAGGCTGGCATTGAAACCACCGATGCAGAAGTGAAGTTGATGCCGATGGCTACCACGCCCGTTACGGATGTGAACCAGGCAAAGTCCATCAACAAGTTCATCGCAGCTCTTGAAGACAACGAAGACGTGCAGAATGTGTACACCACCGCAGATTTCTCTGACGAAGTGGAAGCTGCCCTCGCTGATGAAGAATAAGTCTTCTGCGTGGAGATCACGCTAAACACAAAGCGCCGTCCGAAATGGGCGGCGCTTTTATTTTAAGCAAGTGGGGTGGCAGTGATTTACAAGGCGAAAAGGAGTGCGGGGGCGGCGCACTTCACTCGCATTTCGAAACCAAGGGTGTGATAATCAGCACCCATCTTCATCATCCGCAAGATAGTTAAAATGCCGCAGGATTCTGCGGCATTGGAGTGTGTTTATACAGAAAAAGATGTTAACGCTGGTACCATTTTCCGGTAGGTTTAACAAAGATTGCATCGCGCTGTGCACGAAGCCGTTTCCCGTCAGCGGTTTCCAACCAGTAAACTCCCTGTTCTTTAATGGTTTTACCTTGCAACTCTGGCAATGTCTCTGCGGAGAGTTCGGCAAGCGCACCAATCATATCGCAATTGCGCGTTGGCTTGCAGGTGGGGTTATTGCCAGCGAGGAAGACGTCCACACCGGTATGCCATGTGGTGGAGTAATGGACGAAATAGTCGCCGGGTTTACCCACGCCCTTATCCGTTACCGAGCAAATCGCCTTTTGACGCGCGCCTTCATACGGTTCATTTAAGAGGGTGAGACCGCCGGTTTCATGGTCTGGCGCAATCAGCACAATGGTGTCGGGATGTGCAGAAGCCCAATCAAGAATCTGTTTAACCACGGTGTCAAATTCAAGTAATTCAAAGGTTGCCCACGGCAAGTCGCTTTCATGATTTCCTTTATCAACTTGAGCACCTTCAATCATCAGGAAGAAACCATTGGGATTAGAGGTTAAGACGTCCAATGCCTTCGCTGCCATCTCCGGAAGCGTGGGTTCAGTGGAGCCTTTCCCATCACGTAAAGTAACCTTTGCAGTCATAATGCCGGGAGAAAATAAGCCAAAGATTTTCCCGTCTGCCTGTTGCATTTCAGTCTTTGTGGTGACAAGTGTATACCCCTTTTCGCGCATAAATTGCTTCAAGGGGTCGGTTAACGTTTTTGCACCACCGCCAAGAAAGACATCAAAGCCGGAGGCAATCTGCTGTTCCAGGATTTCAGATGCGTTGGAACGGCTGACCACATGCGCCGAGAAGCCGCCGGGAGTCGCTCCAGTAATGGCGTCTGTGGTCACGATACCAACAGATTTTCCCTCAGCTTTTGCCCATTCGGAGATGGAACGCAGCGGAATACGTTTGCTGTTAACGCCCACGGCACCATTGTAAGTGCGTTCACCACAGGCCATTGCAGTGGCGGCAGCGGCAGAGTCGGTGACGCTGTTATCGGCTGAACGTGTTTCAATGACGCCATAGATGGCCGTATCAAGCGTTAAGGGTTCGCCTTTAACATGTCGCGCAGCGGTTAAGGAGGCATGGCCAGTACCATCCGGAATCATCACAATGATGTTTTTGGGTGCAGCTCCTGCCAGAAATGGTATGAGCAACAAGAGGGATAAGACACATTTCATTTTGGTTCTCCTATTTTACAGTTTTACTTGATTAGCCATTCCAAGACTATTCAGCATAGAGCGTTTGCGGAGCAGCCTTGGCAATGGTAAGAGAGATAATGTCGCCGGGTTGGATATTTTCCGGCGGCGTAAAAATGACAATCTTGTTTGAAGAGGTACGCCCAGACCAACGCATTTTATTCCGTAAACTGGGACCTTCTGCCAGAACGCTGACGGTGGTTCCGATAAGGGTTTGATTGATTTGGGTGCCACGAACATCCTGATCGCCTAAAAGAATTTGATTGCGGCGTGCTTTCTCGGCATCGGAAATGTCATCATCCCATGTGGCAGACACCGTGCCCGGCCGTGGACTATACTTGAAGATAAAGGCATTGTCGAACTGCGCTTCTGCCATAAGCGTGCGCGTCTTTTCAAAGTCTTCCTGCGTTTCACCCGGGAATCCGACAATAACATCGGTCGTAACCGCAATATCCGGCACGGCTTCGCGTAAGCGTTGGATCGCCTCCAGATAACGTTCGCGGGTGTATCCACGGCGCATACGTGACAGGACTTCGGTGGAACCGCTCTGGACAGGTAAGTGAAGGTGATGACACAATTTGGGTTCTTCTTTGTAAAGTCGAATCAATTCATCGGTCACACCGGAGGGGTGCCCGCTAGTAAAGCGGATGCGTTCAATGCCGTCAATGGCGGCAACGGCTTCAAGCAAACGTGGGAAAGGAATTGTGTAACCACCGGGAGAGGGCGGATCTTGTTCGTCAAAGGCAGGCGTCCGTAAACCATAGTTCATAATGGATTGGCCCAATAACGTGACTTCTTTGACGCCATTGGCTGCGAGTTCGCGAACTTCTGCTAATACGTCACGGGCAGGGCGGCTCCATTCATCACCGCGGACGTCGGGGACAATGCAATAGGTGCAGCGGCGGTTGCAACCTAACAGAATCGTGACAAATGCAGAGTAACCACCATGATAGACGTGACCACTGGGAGCATCTGGACGTTCGTGTAAGTCTGTCATTGCTAACGTGGAGCGCCCTTGTAAAGCAGCTTCAACAGCAGGTGCGACACGATCGGCGCAACGTGTGCCGATAGCAAAGTCAAGGAGTGGGACTTTTTTGAAGATTTCCTTGCCGAGACGTTGCGCCATACACCCCATTAAGCCAATTACGCGGGTGGGGCGTTCACGTTTGGTTGCACACAAAATGCCCAATTTACCAATCGCTTTGTCTTCCGCTTTACCACGGACCGAACACGAATTGACAATAACAATATCTGCTGAGGCTTCATCAACGGCCTCTGTATGGCCGGCATCCAGAAGCGCCTTGGCTGCAGCCTCACTCTCACGGACATTCATTTGGCAACCGTAAGTATGAAAAGCAAAAGTAGGCATAAGATTTTCCTTAATCGCGAGGAGTAGTAAAATTGGGTTTAGGCTAATGATGCTAACGCATTGCCAATACGTTCAATAGCTTTTTCAAGGAGTGCTGTTTGGGTGGCAATGTTGATTCGAACCCATCCGGGGGCACCAAAGATTGCGCCATCATGGAGTGCTACACCATGACGTAAGAAGAATTGTGCCGGCGTTTCACCATGTAATTGTGGCAGAAGCGATGAACAATCCATAAACGCCAGATAGGTGGCATCCAATTTACAAAGAGGTAAGTGCCACGAGGCGGCAGCTTGTTGCAAAAGTTCACGATTCCGGCGCAGATAGGCTAATAAGCCTAAACGCCATGGTTCGCCATAACGGTAAGCGGCTTCGGCACCAACCCAACCAAACAAATTGACACAGGGAACCATTTGATCGTATTCCCGGCTGAAGTAGTGACGTAATTCAGGGTTGGGGACAATTGCGAAAGCACATCCAAGACCTGGAATGTTCCACGTCTTGCTCGGTGCGACAAAGGTCATAAGACGGGAGCGGTCTGCTTCGGTTTGTGCTAATGATAAGAGAGGTGTATAGGTAAAAGGTTCGTCCAAGACCAAACCGCCATGGATCTCATCAGAGGCTAAAAAGAGGTTGTTTTCAGAACAGAATGCTAACACTTCTTTTAATTCGGATGTGCTCCAAAGGTGTCCTAAGGGATTCGCAGGATTGCAGAACATCCAGCCTCCTGCGCCACATGGATCAAGCGTTGATAAGGGAGGTAGTGGATTCCCGGAAAAGGCTAAGTTGATACGCCGTTCGCGAATCTGTTGTAATTCGGCAGCGGACATAAAGTGGTGATACACCGGTTCACCGATAAACACATCGGATGTTTCCGGGCGAAGTGTGCGGAGCATTTTACAGAAGAGATTGAGAGACGTAACAACGCCGGGTTGCGGTAGAACCCATTCCGGCTCAATCTCAATGCCATACACATCCCGATGATAGTCAATCATTGCCTGAATCGCAGCTTCAGATTCTGCTGCGTAGCCGAAACATCCCTCTTGTGCACGACGGACAAGCGCATCCGTAATCTCGGGCGAAACGCGAAAATCCATATCTGCAATCCAGAGGGGAATGATATCTCTAGGGAATTGACGCCATTTAATGCTGTCGCTCTGGGCCCGATTTAACGGTTCATCGAAAAAATCAAAATCATATTGCATGACTCTTGCCTCAATAAACTGCTTCAGTATATCAAACCCTTACGTATACAATGGTTATAAATCCTGAAAAACGGGCAGGTGTGTACTGAAGAAGTGAAACGTTTATGGATGTGAAAAATTACAGGAATAATCCATTGCGCTGTTAATCCAATGTGAGTTCAACTCCATGTGTCGTTTCGCGACAAAATGCACGACGAGTCGCAATAAAAGGGAATGGATAGCGTTTCAGACAACTATGGTCAAGTAGGAGAACGGCCTGTTTTGCGACCAAGTGACGGAATTGTGCCCAAAGGTGCAACCCTGCCATACGTAAGAGATCAAACAGAAATGAACGTCCGGAGCGGCAGGCAATGACCTGCCCTTTCAGGTTGTATTGGCGCAACCGTTGCTGCCATTGGTCCACATCAGATTGGTGCCAGAGAATAATTGTTACGAAGGACGCAGATTTCAGGAAGGCGTCCAAGGCGACGTGTTTAGAGGGCCTCCACGGCAGTTCATCGCGCATGAGGAGTTGACCACTGTCAGCATGCTTGAAACCGAGTTGCATCAGGTGGGCAATCTTTTTCCGTCCGTGCATTAGGTAGAATAATTGCTGGAGTCGTCGCAATAAACGTGCGATTGGAAGGGCTTTTGGGGCGTGACGTCGCAAACTCCAGAGGTAATTACGAATGTCGTAGTAAACAATCCAATCTGCAGGCTTGCTCTCCCATTCGGGGTGATGAATGACGGATTGTCCTGTGATGAAGAGATGATAACCGGCAGCCCCAACGCGATAACACCACTCCCAATCGTCACAATGGATGAACATTGGCTCAAAGGGACCGACATGACGGATGACTTCCGGGCGCGTTAAAAGTGATGTTGCCGCCAGATAATGGACCTCATGTGTTGCGAAGGTGGCACGGGAGAAGGTTTGCCCTTCGCAATAGGGCTGATATCGCCCTGTGATTGGGCAGAGTTGACCTCCGGCCGACGTTATCGTGTCACGATGGATTTGTCCCAGTTGGACACTGCCGACAGCTCCCACACGAATGCCTTCCGCTTCAAGACGTTGATATTCTGTCAGGAGACCTGTTAACGTTTCTGGCGTAAGTTCTGCATCGTCATCAAGAAGCCAGACGAAATCGCACGGTGTTTCCAGAGCAAGCAACATTCCGGCCCTGAATGCACCTGCGCCTCCCTGATTGTGCTCCAGTCGGAGAATACGACAATCGTCTGCCGCGATGGCTGCAAATTGTTCTGCGAGCGGTTGTGGATTTCCGTTGTCTACAATTAACAGGTGAAGGGAGATGTTTTGAGGACACTGTTGCCGCAGAAAATCAGCCATCACAATGGCATCAGTACGCCCAAATGCAGGGATAATTGTAAAAATACGGCACGGAGTCATACGCAGTTATGGGGTTGGAAGAGTTCGGCGGCAAGCAGATCTGCAGCTTGATTTGCGGCAGAGCCTGTGTCGTATGTGCCACAATCGTTGAGATGGGCACGCACCTTCTGGCAGTATAAATCAGAATCAAAGTGCTGAATGGCGGCCTCCAATTCGTCATTGTTGCGGCAAATAGGATAGGGCCACTTATTTAAAGGATAGGCGAAGGAACGCTCCGCGGTGGCATAGGTGTCTACGTCTGTGGCATAGACAAAAGAGGGTTTTCCGGTGAGTGCAAAATCCCACAGACATGAAGAGTAATCGGAGATTAAGACATCTGTGATGGCTAACAGTTCGTTCATATCGGCATAATCCGATACATCAATTATGCCACAATCTTTTGCGTGTCCTTCGGATGAAACAAAGTAGTGATTGCGGTAGAGTACCTGCCATGAGCCTCCAAACTGTGCTGTGAGGGCATGGTTTAATCGTTTGAAGTCAAGATCAAAGAGGTTTTCCTGTTTGTGATTTCGGAAGGTTGGCGCATACAGGACGGTCTTTGTTTCCGGTGTCAACCCATACTGTTGCCGAAGTGCCAGACATAACGCTGTATTTTCGTTGAAGAAGATGTCATTACGGGCTTGACCAAAGGGTCTGAATACGGCGGCTTTGAATCCGAAAGAGGCGCACACATCTTCTGTAAAAAAAGCACTCCCTGAAAAGTAGTGGTGCGGCTGTACATTGGCAATGGCAAAGTTTTTCGCCTGTGCGGGGTGTTCAAACGCACAATGGGCGGGGCCGATATGCTTATAATTCATGCCGGCGTGCCATGCATTAGCTGTAATTTGCCCCCGGCGCAACCGCACACAAACCGGAAAGGCATCGCTGGTGAGGATTACTTTGGCCGTAAATTGATACCACCAATGGCGAAAAGAGTTCAGTCTGACCACCCGGATGCCACGTTTTGGCAGTTCGGAAACAGCTTCTGGGAATTCGGTAATCCAGGTAATGTCTGTTTCCGGATGGCGTATCCGGAGGGCTTCAACGATGTATTTGACATTGCAGCAATAGCCACGTCTGGCGTGAAGATAAACGGCAATAGCGTGTTGGCGGATGGGTAAGAAGAAGAGAAGTCGCTGAATACCACGCAGCAGGCGGGCACACCAAAACCGCAGGTTCGCCCGGATGGCGGTATGTGAAAGAGGGGAATCGGTGTGGTGTGCCATTGTTGCGGACCTTAAGGCGTTTGAAAGAGTGCCTCAAAGGCTTTTAAATTTGCCTGATTGTAGGCTTTGTAGTCCACCGACATAGGCGTGATATCCCCCGTCAAAAGGCGTTTCATACCCTGATAAAGTCCCTCTTCACTATTGTCCACCAAGGCTCCTCCATGCTCCTGCATAAAGCGGCGTGGCCCTGTGATGTCTGTTGATATGACTGGGAGACCTAAGATGTCTGCTTCAGCAAGGACTAATCCAAAGCCCTCGTAAAAAGAACTGAGGACAAAACCATCACAGGCTTTGATGAAGGGAAAGGGATTACTAACTTTATGGATCAAGATAACACGATCGGTTAAACCCAAGGATTCGACGTGTTGAAGTGTGCGTTGATACCAATTTTGGAAAGCGTTACCACCAATGATAAGTAAACGTGCGGTTGTGTTTGTGTCAGTGATGCGTTTGAAGGCATCTAAGAGACGAAGATGGCCTTTCTCAGGAGAAAAACGCCCCACAGATACTAATTTTGTACACGTTTTGTCATTTAGGATGGTTGTAATATCCTCCAACGAATGAGTTGAAACAGTGTCTGAATCAAATGCACACGGTAAGGTCGCCTTTTGAAGCACGTCCTCTTCTACAATGAAGTTGCGAACGATATCAATTGGATGATTATTCCTGATAAAGGTTTGCGTTGATGGAAGCAAATCTGGCGTTACTGCAACAACGCGATCAAATTGGTTGTAAATATATTGAAGAACTTCTTTGCGAGCATTACCACGTTTTTGGCTCTCTGCGACCATATCGCTGTGAACGAAGATGAGGCGTCTGCATTGAAAGGTTGAGAACCAAAGCAACGTTTCATTCTCATAGCTGGTAAAGTGTAAGACTGTGTTAATCCTGGACGTTGCCAACGTACGCCGGGTGTCCTGTTCAAAGCGTTTTTGGAAGGAGCGCAGGAAGGCTTTTGTTGGAATAAGTTCAAGTTTGAAAAGCACTCGGCGTACTCGATCTGCAAACGAGAGGGTTATGTCGCCATGATGAATGAGGTAAGTGACTCCTGTTGGAAACGTAGTCAGGGTGGAAGCGAATGCTTTAACTTTGACTAAATCGGCGACAATGATGTAATTGCGCTGTGTGCGGTCAACCGCATTGAGCAGACTCATTAAGGCAGTGGTAATTCCATTTTTATCAAGATTACCTGCGTAAATGAGGACGTTCTCTTTGCCATTATCGGGGAAGGCTTCTTCACGTAAGCATTTTTCGCCTAAGATGACATGACGGCAGAGGTCTTTTGTGGTATCGGCATTGTCATACGGACAAAAGGTTGCTAAAAAGCGCGTGTCATCATACGTTTTGGGTGAACGGCAGGCTTCCAATACCTGTTCTGCTGTTGTAACTTGCGGGAATGGTAGTTCTTCCATCGGGAAGTAGATTCCCCGGTCACGGAGATACTCCTCTTTGTCGTAGGTAAAGAGGACAATTTTTTTACGCGAACACGCAAAGTCAAAGAAAACGCTGCTGTAGTCGGTGATAAGTACATCGACCGCTGTTAAGACTTCATAGGTTTCCCTGTTGGCAGGAAATGGGCGAATATGTTTGAATTCGTTGAAGCGAATACTACTTTGAGAAACTGGATGCAGATTTACCAGTAAACATTCGTCATCCGTTAGAAGACGGTCAAGTTCGTAGAAGTGGTAACGCAGGTAGGTGTCGCTTTTGGAGGTCTTCCCTGCGATAAATGTGCCGCGATACGTAGGCAAATAGGCATAAATGCGTTGTTGTGTCAATCCAAGTTCTTTACGGATGATGTCGGCAGTTTCGTTCCCCTGAAAAAAGACCGCATTCCGTGGATAACCGCCAAATAAACGTTTTCCTTTAGCAAGGTTATCAATCATATAGTCGCGGCGTAACGCTTCGTCTGTCAATGTATTGGGACAGAGTAGATAATCCGCTGCAAGGAAATTCTTTTGCACATTGCCAATTAAATGTGCTTGCCCGACGACCTGTTTGCCAAGGGTTTTTAAGGGGGTACCATGCCATGTGTTGAGATAAATTTGCCCATCTTTTTTGATAAAAAAGGGCATAAAGGTGTTGTCGTTGATGAGATAGTGAGCGGATGCGAGCAGTCGATAGTACGCATCGCCTTTGAATGCACAGAGATGAATTCGTTGGAGATTGTGACGGTCTAATTTCTTGCGAAAGGCCTGAAGGCGCGAAGGAATTGCAGCGACATAAATTGTGAATGCTTGATATTCCGGGGCTTGGGCAAGGTGTGCTGCAATCTGAAAGATAATCCCATTTAATTCACGACCATGTTGAGATTCCAGAAGAATGAAATTTTGTTGGATTGGAAGCGTGTCATAATAGGCGATATAGCGATGTTGGAGTCGCCATTCAGGATCTCGGATTTTTTTGATAGCCTTTTTCAGACAGGAGGTGTATTTGTTGAAACGGGCAACAAGTTTATCCATCATAGATGAAACTCCTTAAAACGGTTAAACCGTAAACGCGAATGGGCGCCTAAAGGGGCAAATAGTGATTCAGGCTTTGAGGTCAGATTTGATTTGGGAGGTTGAGATTTCGGGGGTTCGCGGCAGATAAACCACTTCACACTGCTCTTTTAAGAAGTCAAATTTCCCCGTCCAGTCGTCACCCATTACGAAGGTGTCAACTTTGTAAAGACGCACGTCTTCAGCCTTTTGTTCCCAGTTTTCTTCCGGAATCACCAGATCTACGCACCGAAGCGCCTCAAGCATTTTCTTCCGTTTTTCGTAGGAGAAATAGCACTTCTTCTGCTTACTGTTCCAGTTAAACTCGTCTGTTGAGAGCGCCACAATCAGATAGTCGCCCAGAGCGCGGGCCCGTTGCAACAAATTGATGTGCCCATAGTGCAGGAGATCGTAAGTACCATAAGTAATAACGCGCTTCATAAGAAACCTTTTTGAATGATGGTGGAGATAAAATTGTATGAGGTTAGGGGCTGACAGTCGGTCGTGTACGACGAAGCCAGAAGGTGGTAAGCATCAAAAGACCTGAAAGGGTGAGCGAGCCCAGAAAGGCAGGTAACATATTTTCCGCATTCTTCCCATAGACCCCTGCATAGACATAGGCGAGTGATACGATGGCGTTACCCAGAAGTAACAGCGGCATACAGGCGCGAAAGGGGACGCGTGCAATTCCAGCGAGCAGGACGGATGCTTCTGCAAGCACCGGAACTGTGCGTAATGCTAACAGGATGAGGATGCCATAACGCGTCAGCAGTGCCTGTAATTTCGGTAAATCGTTTTCGCCGATAAACCGTTTGGCAAGCGGTGTTGCCAGATGTCCAATTGCCCATCCGAGGAAACAACTCACCGTCATCGCGCCAAAGGAGAGCAGGAACCCACCGATCCATCCGAAGAAGGTACCGCAGAGTGTACTGGCTAAACTGCTTGGTACGGGCAGGAAAATATCGAGAGCCAGGGCTGAGAAGAGGAGTGTTCCCAGCAGACCACGTGTGGAGGTGTCTGCATTTGCCATTGCGACAAACCACGCATCAATCGCTTCTCCCCAGATACAAAAGGGCAGAATCACTGCAAGGGCTACAAGAAAGACTAATAACGTCGTTTTCATTGTTTGTCAATCGGATGCATATCACTCAGCGTGCCGGCTCAATGCGTCTTATTCTTCCAGAAGCGCAGCGTCAATTTCGGCTTGTTCTTCCTCGGTTAAATCATCAACAGGTGTCAGCGGTACGACACCTTTTTTCATCAATTCAATGTTTGTTCTGCGGCGGATATAGGCCTCGGCTTCTTCGGACAACGTGCCACTGGCCAACTGCTCATCCAGTTCTTTCTGAGCCTTAGCCTTCTCTTCCTGTTGGCGCTTCACCTCTTTCCGGCGGTGTTCAACCAGACGTTTGAGATATTCCTGTGGTGTTTCCCCGGTTGCAACGGCTTCATTTAATTCGGCAACGCCAGCCTGAATAAGTGCCTCAGTCTCCGTTTCGGGTTCGGAACGTTCCTTGTTGGGGTCAAACTCCTTGACAAATGCTTCGGTATCAACGATTGGGATGGGCAGGGGAGGGGCCTCTACATCAGGCGGCAGGCTCATCTGCATCGCAATGAGTTGTTCGGCAAGGGAGTTTGGACGCTTCCGTTCTATCTCGGCTTGTTCCTCTTCTGCGATTGCAGCCTCTTCCTGACGCTGTGCAAGCAGTTCCGGCGTAATCGTTTCCATTAGGCCAAGGCCGAGTTTCAAGGTGAACATAACGCCATCGCGTGTGAAGGTCGCATACTCCTCATCCAAATTGGAAAGCACCATCGTTAACCCGTTGGATTCGTCACCATCAAAGAGGGTGATATAACCCGGCGGATTGGTGCCATTGTCAATGAGGCCCACCGCCGTCCGCCCATCCGGCGTATATGTCATGGCGCAGAGTTGGATCTTTTCGGATTCTTCCTTCACCTTCTCCGGATCTTGCTGGAGGACTTCTTCTGCTCCGGCGACTTCTTCAGGTGCCATCGGGCCAAAGGGCTCCGAGGCAATGATCAATTCGTAGTAAGCCTTTGGCCGTGGTGCGAAAAGACCATCATCCTCAGCTCTGGCGCATACCGCTGCCAAAGCGAGCATCACGGGCAAAAACGAACGGAGGCACCTCATGGAGCAAGAATCGCCTTTTTAATGGTGGCAGATGTGTCTGCCTCCAAGATGGCAATACGCGTCTGTTCAGAGCGCAAGGCCGTCAGGATTGCTGTAATGAAGGTCATATACGGGCTGCCGGGGGCATCCGGGGTTAAGGTCAAAATGATAATGCGGCAATTCTGCCCCTCTTCGTCTTCAGAGAAGTTCACAGGTTCACGGGTAATGCCGATGGCACAGACCAGCGAATCAACGGTCGCGGTGCGCGTATGGGGGCAGGCCACACCGCTCCCCACGCCCGTTGGCATGATTTGTTCACGGCGTAACACTTCTTCTTCGGCGGCTTTGGGGTCCTTAAGGGCACCTGTGGTATGTAACCGCTGCAACAATTCGCGGATAATTTCATCCCGTGAGGTTGCCTCAAGACGATGAATGATGGCTTTCTCGGAAATATGACGGTTCAAGACAGCCAGTTTATCAGGTGGCAATTTGCTCCGGTGTTCGGCTGTTGCTTCTGCAATTTCAAGGTGGGCATCTTCCGAAAGCGGACTCTTTAATGCGTCCAGCACGCCCTCAAATTCGGCAATGGTTTCTTTCATCACAATTCGCACAAAGGGGAGAGCCTCCGCCTTTGCCGAGAAGGAAATATCCGTATCACCGCAAATAATGGTGAGCACCATGTCCGAACGGCGTGCCTGATAAATCCCTTTCACGGGATCAATCTGGTGAGTGAAGAAGTCTTCGTTAGACAACGTGTGGATAATACGCGCCATCATATTGTTGGTCACGGCGTGATTGGGGAAGTTGTAAATCGCTGCCGGTGCAGAATTCTGGTCTTCTTCCTTGCGATGACCGCGTTTTTTGATGTTAAATGCCAGAACCAGAAGCGGCGGGGAAACCAATGTCGTGAGCAAGGTCATTAAGACGGCTACGCCCAGCACTTCGGTGTGTCCTGCCGCCGCTGCAATACCTGCAATAATCAATGCTACTTCACCACGCGGCACCATGCCCAAGCCCACGCGCACAGCTCCCATCGGAGTGAATCCAAAAAGAAGCGTTGGCAGACCGCACCCAATTACCTTTGCAAGCACAGCGACGGCTGTATAAATCAACCCGGCGAGCAAAACTGTCGGATTGAGAAATTCTGCAATATTGACCATCATACCCATCACGACAAAGAAAATCGGCACAAGGAATTGATAAAGGCCGTGCAATTTTTCCTGAATCATGATGCCCATATCGGTGCGAGAGAAGGAAAGCCCCGTGACATACGCGCCGATAATCATCGCCAGATGAGCCTTTTCGAAGCATCCACCCACCAGCAGTGCCAGACCAAGCGTCAATACCGCCACTTCACCATGGGTGCCACACGGTTTGAGCAAACGGGAAACGTATTGAGCAATCAGCACGCCAATGGCCGTTGCTCCCAACCACACGCCAAAGCTCCGGAAGGCAATGCCGCAGATATGAGCCCACGACACACCCTCTCCCGATTGCTGTGCGGCAATCATTCCCATGCCGATGGCCAACATAATAATGCCGAGCACATCATCAATCACCGCGCCGGCCAGAATCGTGACGCCCTCTTGGGAGTCCAACTTGCGCCGTTCGGAGAGAATACGTGCCGTAATAGAAACCGAGGTCGCCGTACTCATCACACCCATCAAAATCGCCGTAGGCGCAGTCCAACTCAACCCCATAACGTAAACACCGACCGCTGCACCGGTGATGTAGGACGCCAACACACCACCGATACCAACGAGCGAACCCACTGCTGAATAACGCATAAACATGCGCAAATCGGTTTCAGCACCCACGAGAAAGAGCAACACAATCGATGCGACGGTGCACAACCCGTAAAGCTCCGGAGAAACCGCTACCGGCGAATTGGCAAAGACCTGAAAAATCCAGCCATCCCACAATTTTCCTAAAGCAAACGGCCCAATGATGACACCGGCAATCAGTTCTCCCAGAACGCTTGGTAAGCGCAATTTGGTAAAGAGTAAATTACCTAATCGCGCAGCAAACAGAATGACGCCCACCTGCAACGCAAGCGACATCATGCGATGGGTCATATCAATAGACTTCGTTTCAGGAACCGCACTGGCAAAAAGCGTTCCGGCAGCGCACAAGAGAAGAGTAAGCAAGAGACCTTTTTTCATATCCTTATAGTATAGCACAATAAAACGTTTCATTAAAGTGACGTACCACGCATTCCCCTTTGAAGCGAAAGCACCGCCACGGACATACAGCCCAATCCCTTGTCGTCTGGCAGATATGCGATATGAAGTCCTGAAAGGGCGGTAGAAAACAGGCTTACGCTCATCTGTCCTCTGCTGCCCTTTCAGGGCTTGATGATTCTATTTGATACTTGGTTCAGGGGTTGTCGCTCGTGGTATTCTCTTCTCCTCCGGCTGTCTTCTGCCGCCCTTTCGGGGCTTTGAACCTGGTTGCCGTGTCATCCTCTGCTGCC